>NZ_JBDOQR010000150.1:0-3540 GCF_039839315.1 Phaeobacter sp. CAU 1743
TCAAAACGGGCTCGAATATCGGCAGAAAGCGGGTTGGGCATGATCTGATCCTCCTGAACAGGATGAATCAGAAAAATAGCCCGCTGTGAATCCCCTTTGATTCAATGAAAGCTGGAACCGCTTTAATTGGCCGCTCCGATGACGAGGGTTGAGGCGGCGGCCTGGATGACGTCATCGGTGATTTCGCGCAGCTCGTTGATGTGGAGGATTCGGTCGATCTGGTTGAAAAGGCGTTGCAGCAGCCGGAAGTTGCCGCCTGTGAGGCGGGAGATCGTGGTGGCAGCCTGAACATCTGCGAAGTCTTCGGCGTCGAATTCCTTCCCCAGCTTTTGCCATTGCTTCTTGAGGATGAAGTCCATCTCGTCGCGCGAGAGCGGCGGATAGGGATGCGCAAAGCCGATGCGGCTGTAGAGCTGCGGATAGCGGCTCATGCGTTTTTCTATGCCGGGCATGCCGATCAGGATCAGCCCGATCTCGGCGCGGTCGAACTGGTCGCGCAGGTATTCCAAGGCGCTGTTTGTCAGGCGCTCGGCTTCATCGACAATGATCAGCTCAGTGTGACCCTCGCGTGGCCTTGTCGGTTGGGCGGATCGCGGGTCGAGGGCCTGGTCGATGCAGGCTTCGACACGGTTTCTGAGCTGGTTCAGGTCCTTGCGCAACGCAGCGAAGGCGCTTGCGACCGGCGGCGTGTAGAAGACGGTGCGAGATCGCGCCAGGGCAGCGTAGACCTTTTCATCGGATGGATCGCGAGGCCCCCAGCTTTCCAGAAGTGGCTCCGCGATGTCCCACTTGGCATAGCGCCGGGCAGACAGTGTTTTGCCAACCCCGGCGGGGCCATAGCACAGCCCGATAGTGCGATCCTTGCGCACGGTGCGGGCGAACTCCACGAAGCGCTTATGGGCGCTTGTTTCGATGAAGGTGGTGTTTGTCATGTGCGCCGGTCTTCTTTGTAGAGCAGGAGTTTGGATTGTGCCGGAGGCTTTGATTTCGGCTTTTGATCGGCGTCCGGCAGATGGTCGGTCACGGAACCGGTGTGCGCCTTGATCTCCTGTCTCAAGGAGCGCCGCCGTGCGACACGCGCCTGCTGGATGTCTTTGAGGGATATCGTGCGCCCGGCATGGTCCGGGCTGACCGCGCGGCAGAGGAAGAGGTTTCGGTGGAACACCCGAATTTCCGCCATGTCGCGGGGGTCGAAACGGATGGTGACGTGCTCGCCGACGAATGCGGCCAGCGTCGGGTCCATGTAGCGCAGGCCCTGGAAGTGAATGCCATCCCGACGCACGAGCCGGGCTTTGGCAACGGTGAGCAGCAACAGGTCCAAGGCTTCAACGTTTTCAGGCAGGTTTGGCAGCCAACCGTCGCCGCGCCAGGCCGCATTGGGAGCCATGCCGATCTCGCTGTGGCGGCGGGCATTGTGTGTTCCGACCAGAAAGTGCCCGACAGCTTGATCTAGCTCTGAAAGCGACAGCGCAGGCGGGCGTCTTGTTTTACCCTCGGCAAGATAGCCCGGAAGTTCCGGCAGGAGTTCGGTGTTCACCGTGCCGAATATCCGTTCGATCTTGCCCCGCCCCTGCGGGCGCGCCACGGCCGAGAATACCAGCTCGATCCGTAGCTCTGCCGCGACCTGCTCCAGGTGCTGGCTGGTGAAGTCTGATCCGTGGTCAGTATAGAGCGTCTCGGGGATACCGCAGACCGGCCAGTCCGGGTCCGTCTTTCGCCAAATTGCCTGACGCAAAGCCAGAGCGGTTTGCAAAGCAGAGGGTGCGCCCAGGAACACGCAATAGCCTGCGACCGCGCGGGAATAATCATCCTGCACGATGGTCAGCCAGGGACGGGCGGGCTTGCTGTTTGCGTCGAGGATAAGGAGATCGAGCTGGGTGTGATCCGTCTGCCAGACCGCATTGGGGCGCTCAGCGCGGTGCCGGTGGATCAGCTCGTAGCGGTCACGATAGGCGGTTGGACCCTCATGGACGAGGCACAGCATGGCTGGATCAAGCGCTCCCATCACCCTGCGCACTGTCGCGTGTGATGGGGCAGGATGGCCCTCTGCCTTTGCCGCCTCCGCGATGCGCCGATGGATCAAAGCCGCCGACAGGCGCGGCTTCTGCAAGGCAAGGGCCTCGATCTGTTGCGCCAGATCGGCATGGAGTTTCCGGCGTCCTGCATCGGAGCGCTGACGCCGTACCAATCCTGAAAGCCCGGCCTCATGATATCGCGCCGCCCACCGGCGCAGTGTTCGGATCGGATGGCCCGATGTGTCCGCCACTCCTGTCAGCGGGACGCCGGTCTCAATGTGCGGCTGCAGGACCCGGAACCGCTCCATTGCTGCGGCCCGATCCTCGTCTGAAAACGCAGCCAGGCTGTCCGTAAGAGGATCGATCAGCGGACAGGTTTGGTCGATTGGGCAAAGCGTATGAAACCACCGCTTTGAGCATCTCATATACATGGTACGATTAAATTTGCAAAAGAGGCCCCTTATTCGTACACTCACTTCATGACCACGACCAAAATCGGATACGTCCGCTGCTCCACCGACGGCCAGGACCTGACGGCCCAGAAACAGGCGCTCGAAGATCTCGGCGTCGCGCCGGATCGTATCTATACCGACCATGGTCTGACCGGCACCAACCGTGCTCGACCTGGTCTGGATCAAGCCCTCGCCGCCGTGCGTGAAGGCGACACATTTGTTGTGCCGAAACTCGACCGGCTGGCCCGATCCGTCCCGGACGCCCGTGCCATCGCCGATCAACTGGAGGCCAAGGGTGTCAAATTGGCCCTCGGCGCTTCGGTCTACGATCCCACCGATCCGATGGGAAAGATGTTCTTCAACATCCTCGCCACTTTTGCGGAGTTCGAAGCCGACCTCATCCGCATGCGTACCCGCGAAGGTATGGCCATCGCCCGCGCCAAGGGCAAACTCCGTGGAAAACAGCCAAAACTATCTGAAAAACAACAAAAAGAGCTGTCCAGAATGCACGCCACCGGAGACTATTCCATCAGTGATCTGGCCGAGTTGTTCTCAGTCTCACGCCCAACGGTCTACAGGACACTCGAGCGAAATCGATGAATTTGTATCAATCAGAGCCTTAAAGGGGGATTCCGCACTCAGCCGCACTCGACCCCTGCAAGGGCAAAGCTCGACAGGACAAGGCAGGCATATCTGGAGGCCAAGGCGGTGGGAAAGCCGGTGTCCACATCGCGGCGTGCGTATCTGACCGACCTGCAGGACATGATCTTCATTGCGATCCCGGAAGAGAACCTCGCGCGGATGCCGCTGAACGAGAAGGTTCTCAACGACCCGTCATTTTACGCGGACGCCATGCACCGCGCCGCTGCGATCAGCGAGGATGAGCTTTTCATGGCGCTGTCCTCTTCGCTGAAAGACATGACGGTCCAAGACGCCCAGGCCTTTGTCTCAGAGTCTGATTCAAAACTTTTCGAGTGAATTCATTGTCTTGCGAGCATCCGCGTGACGCGGCGGATGTGTGCGATTGTGACCCAAGCTGCCGCGCTGGCGATGGATTTTTCCCAATCCTTCGA
>NZ_JBDOQR010000151.1:0-3412 GCF_039839315.1 Phaeobacter sp. CAU 1743
CTCCCCAAACGGAATATGATGATTTGTCGTCGACCCCCATGAGCGCACGCAATTCGTCGAGGTCGAAGATCCAGTAGGGCCGTCCGAGGCGCTTCTTGTCCGCGAGTAGTGCGTAGAGCTGCCTTCCATGACCGGTCAGTCGATGGGCCGCAGTGGCCTCAATCTTCGTGAAATTGGCAGGGCTGCGGAGAGCGTGCACCCCGGCTGGCGGGATCAGCAGGCGAGCGACGCTGCCACCTGCCGTGATGCGCCATTCTGCCAGAACAACGGCCCCCCAGGGATCGCCGCGATGCTCTCCGGACAGCTTCACGCCAGTCAGGCGCTCGAGGCACTGCCTCAGCCAGACGTTGTCGGCCCGACCACCCTCTCCGCGTAGGCGTAGGGTTGGCACCTCCAGCCATACGGCGTTGGGGACGGTAGCGGGCACGCGCTGCTCGTCCAGAGCCGCGGCGATTTCCCAGACCGCCGACACCATGGCAGGCGTCAGGGGTGTTTCAGATCGGAGCGCGACAGCGCTGGACGGCACGGTGATTTCCCTCATTAGTGTATGGTATAAAAAATAAAAATACACTGCAATATTTTCATTGACCCCTCCCGGACGTACATTCGAACACTCCCGGACGTACATTCGAACACTCCCGGACGTACATTTTTACCCTCCCGGACGTACATTTTTACCCTCCCGGACGTACATTTTTAGCCCCATAGTGTAAGTGTCGGGTGTCGAGGGGAGCGCTAGCGACACGCGACACTCGACACCCGACACTCAGCGAAACTGGGCGCTCGAACCGGAAGGTTGCGCCTAGAGGAGGCCAGAGATCGCGATCAAGGTTCGAGCGGATCGTAATCATCGACAGTGTCAGCATCCGCTCCAATCCGGACCTCTCGCGTTGCGTCGGCCTGAAGAAGCCCAACACACCCACCCTGTCCCTGACCACTGGACCCGTATCGCTGCTGGCTTTTCACCGAGAGGTGGCCAAGAGCCTTCGCGATCTGGATCTTGTCAAAACCCGCAGCTTTCAGGTTGGCGGCGAATTGGTGTCTCAGGCTGTACGGGGACACCTGACCACCCATCCGAGGGCGGATACGCTTGGACCAATCCAGATTGATACGTTTCGCCCTGCGTTGAACCACAGTGAACATTTCACCTTCCGGAATTGCTGAGAGAAGGGCTTGGCCCTCGGCGGAGTGTGCCTTGATCCACAGGACCCGTTCAGGCTGACCGCTGCGTTCTGTGACCTTAGCTCCACGGATGGTGACCTTGATCATCTCCCCGCTAGGTTCCCAGGCGCGCTCTAAGGCCACTCCTAGCTCGATCTCGTTCGGTCTGGCCCCGACCCACCCGCAAGCCAGAGACGGCCTCATAGCGGGCGTTGCAGCGTCCCAGGCGCGCTTCTGCCAGTCAGGGTCCTTCGGTAGGCTCTTCCGCTTCGATTTTCGGCGCACTGTACGTTCCAGAGGCTTCTCAGCCCCTGAGATCGCCGTATAGGCCCGGAGAGCCGCCCTAGAGGCCCTTGCTTGCCTCCAGGCTACCTCGAGGTCCCGAGAGCGCTGAGCCCTATCACAGGCGCTCCTGTGGGCCGAGAAGAGCCTCGCCGCTTCATGGCGAAGAGCCGCTCGGTGGTGATCCCAGCTCTGACGGGTGACGCCATCCATCAGTCGACCCCCAGACTGGGCGCTCAAATCAAGACGCGCGCGACCCACCCGAGCGTAATCTTCCGCAGTTTCCGGGCTGACCCCTCTCCCAGCCTTCGCTCTCTCGACCACATCCGTCTCCTGGGCGAGACGATGGGTCTCCTTCACGAAGGCTATGAGTTTATCCCGATCCGTTTCCATGATGACCCCAGCTCAATGACCCCGCAGGCTGGGGTCATGTCGGGGCGCATACGCCGCCCCTCCGCGTCCTCGGCATACGCCTCAGTCGCACGCCTATAGGGGTGCAAAACGAGGGCAAGGCCCTCCTTCTGCACCCCTATAGGCTACATTATTGCATCCCCATGAAAAGGGAGAGCAATAATGTAGCCTCAGGCCCCGAAGAGTGTTTGAACGACTGTCTTGGATTGGGTGGTCAGGGCCACATTTGGGCCGCGTGAAGTACCCGCAGGACCCTCACCAACTCCGGGCTTTCAGCATAGACCACGACATAGTTGGGCCGGACCACCAACTCCCGTGTCCCCTCAACTCTGCCCGTCCGGCAGCGCTTCGGGTGCTCGGGAAGCCGCCCCACCTTACTCTCGATCTCCTCGAGTAGGGCGAAGGCTGCGACTGGATTGTCGTCCGAGATGTAATCGATAATCGCCATCAGGTCTGCGCGGGCCGGTTCTGCCCATTCGAGATCAGGCACGGCGCTTCCCGTCGATCAACGCGCGGGCTTCTTGCATCATCTGGGCGTGCGGCGTGGTCGCTCCCGGATCGGCCAGAGCCTCCTGCACTTTTGTCCGGAACCAGGTGTCGTAAGAGTCCGGATCGGCAGTCAGACCAGCGGGAAGTCCGCCCTCGGCCGCGACCCTGGTCAGCAGGATCCGCACAGCATCCGAAAGCGTCAGGCCGACCCCGGACAGGGCCTTGCTGGCTTGGGCTTTGAGGTGATCGTCCACCCGTACGTGGAGCATCGAGGTTTGGGCAGGCATGGCGCGTCTCCAGAGGTCTCACCCTATTATGACTGTATCTCAAATGAGACACAATGGGGGCTTTGCTGCCTGTCCGAGGAGGTGCCTCATGGGGTCTTGTCTCGTTCCAAATGGACGGTCTCTGGGGGCTCTTGAGTTTTCCGTATTTTCGGCCTGTCCGGGAGGCTTTCAGGGGCGAAAATATCATAGGCGGCGCGCGCCAGATCGCGCTCGTTCCGGGTGATCTGGCGCCCCCCGGCCTCGAATGTCCGGCCCGCGCGGTTGCCCCAGTTCTCCCGCTCCAGGTCCGTCAGCCCGTTCCACCACTCCCGGGCCGGATCGCCCTGCGGGGTGGCTTCGATGATCGGTGGAGCGTCGGTGGTTTCCTGAGATTTCCGGCGTGCGGCGCTGTGGCGGTCGTTTTCAACGGCGGTTTCCGCAGCTTCGTGCGGGTCCTTCCAGTGCCAGTCAAAGCGCACGGCATGGACTGATCTCCCCCGCTTCTCGGGGGTCATTTTGATCGTGACCGTGCCGTAGTCGTTGATGGCTTCGATCGCGGGATCGAGGACGCTTCTGCGAAAGGCTCCCCAAACGGAATATGATGATTTGTCGTCGACCCCCATGAGCGCACGCAATTCGTCGAGGTCGAAGATCCAGTAGGGCCGTCCGAGGCGCTTCTTGTCCGCGAGTAGTGCGTAGAGCTGCCTTCCATGACCGGTCAGTCGATGGGCCGCAGTGGCCTCAATCTTCGTGAAATTGGCAGGGCTGCGGAGAGCGTGCACCCCGGCTGGCGGGATCAGCAG
>NZ_JBDOQR010000152.1:0-3324 GCF_039839315.1 Phaeobacter sp. CAU 1743
CGCCTGCGATGTCGTAGTCTTCTTCATGGTGTTGCTTTCCTTTCGGTTTGATCACCCCGAGCCTACGGCTCAGGGAAAGCAACGCCACCCTTCAGGCAAACTTCAACATCAACCGGGACATCCCCTTTTTTCTGAACCTGCTGGCCTTCTAAGTTACATTCTGGTCTCCAGTTGAGCGCTAGAGGTCAGAATGGCGAAGCGCCACGTCCGCGTTCTGCGGTCCGAACCTTGTGTCCGTGGATGTGGCCTTTGAGGCCATCAATTAGTCCATTTAATGCGACAGCTTTTTGTGTTCCTTGCCGTCCTCCGAGATGTGAAAGAGAGTGCAGTGGGGCACTGCCCTTGCGCCATGCTTTTTGAGCTCAAACCCAAAGACAGACGTTTTGATTTCCAATAAAGAGGAAAGAATTATCTGTACATTTGGAAGTCCAGCCGCCAGAGGTAATCAGTTTGTAACTCAGGTTGCTTGGCCACCCTTAAGGTAGGTGCAGTGCCTCCCCCCAAGCGCAGGCTTTCATCAAAAGGATGGAGCTATGGCGTCAAACTCTCCGACACCAAAAAAGCCCTCAGGTCTGCGCGACCTGAGGGCTTTTTATGGCTCCGGCGGTAGGGAACGGACCTAAGTTTTCCCTCACGCCGTAACGCACTGAAAAGAAACGATTGTGTTCCTGTCTCATGGAGGTCGGAACCGCCATTTTGTGAAAAGTTTGTGAAAGAAGAGTGTAAGTAGTGGGGCCGCATGATGCAAGACCCGCATCAGATCAATGTCGAAAATCAAATTCGGCGACACCCAGTAGTTGCGTGATCCGTTCCGGTCGTGATGACCCGGTGTCATCCGCTTATTCAGTTCCGATGTCTCGTTTAGACCCGGTTCCGGGTCGTGTCGCGAATGGTGTGGAAATTCCCTGGCGGCGGTCTCCGAGCATGTGAAGGCTCCGTTTTTCAGGCGGCGAGGTCAAGAGGCATCGGTTCGATAGGCTGAGACAGGGTCTCCCAACCATCGACCTTCCGCATCTGGATCTGGCCGGAGGCGAGCAGCGCCCAGAGCAGCATGGGCACGGTCTCTGCGCAGGGCAGCACGGTCTGGGTCTTGATGCGGCGACGGAACTCCCCGTTCAGGCGCTCGATGGCGTTGGTGGTCCGGGCCGATTTCCATTGCGACGGATCGAGGCGGGTGAAGGTGAAGAGCCGGTCGCCGGCTTCCTCCAAGCTGTCGGCCACCGCCCGGCACTTCAGGCGCCACTTGCGCAGGAAGGCCTTGCGGCGCGTCTCGATCTTGGCGGCGGTGTCGGCGTAGATCATGTCGCGGTAGTCCTCGGTCAGCTCGTCCTGCATGTTCTTCGGCGCATGGGCCAGGAGGTTGCGGTGCTTGTGAACCGTGCAGCGCTGGATCGGCAGGTCCCCGCCCCACAGCGCCACCAGTGCGGCTTCGAGGCCTGGGGCGCCATCGACAATCACGAACTCGGGGCGTTTCAGGCCTCGGGCATCGAGGTCATCGAGAAACTGGCGCCAGGCAGCCGTACTCTCGCCACCCATATTCCTGATGGATAACAACACCTTCTGGCCGTCGCGGCGCACGCCGATGGCAGCCAGCACGGAAATGTTCGTCGCTTTCCGGTCCAGCCGGGTCTTGATCACGGTGCCGTCGAGGATCAGACGGACGATGTCCTCGTCGGCCAGGCTGCGCGCGCACCAGGCATCCCAGTCCACCTTGACCTTGCGCCAGGCCCGGCTGACGACGTCCTTGCTGACGGCGCCCTCGAACAGCCCGAACAGCGCCCGCTTGACCCGGCGCGTGTTGGTGCCGGCGAGGTAGACCGCGGCGATCAGGGCCTCAGCCTTCTTCGTCAGCCGCTGGTAACGGGGCAGTGCCTTCGACCGCCATTCCGCCACCTTGCCGTCCTCACCCTCGATCCGGGCGCGCGGAACCCGCACCGTTTCTGTCCCGAAGGTGCCGGTGAGCTGCCGTTCGCGGTGCCCGTGGCGATAGCCTTTCGCGGCACCATCGCCTCGACCGTAGCGCAGCCGGCCGAGAAAGCCGGCCAGTTCTTCTTCGAAAACGGCCTCGATGGTTGTGCGGACGCTGGCCCGCAGCCGCTCCTCGATCGGGTCGAACCCGGCCTCATGGGCCAGTAGCGGAAAGCTGGAAGTGTCGGTAATCTGGTTCATGGCGTGATCTACTTGGCGGTTGCAGCCGCCGGTTGGGTGGGTGTCAGTTCACCCGGAGATTACGCCGCCTTCAAATTTCCACCACTTCCAAGACACGACCCGGTTCCGTCCGCGGTATCGGTTGTTCCGGTTCTCTTTCGCCTGATTTTGACCCAGCGCATTCAGACCGATGCAATGCGGCGTTACCCTGAAGTTTGACCATTTCAGAAAGGATGCATGAGCCTGTTCCCGGTTTTCCTCTTGACCTGCGCTGCAGCCGGGACGGCCGGCGTCTTCTTCAGACCGGGTGTCTGGTATCGGAACCTCGACAGGTCTCCCCTCTCCCTATTTGAAGAAGGTCACCGCTGCGCTCGCCCACCACGTCGAGCACGTTCGCCCGCTTGGCTGCCCGGCTGACGTGGATCAGCCGGTTCCTTGACTCCGTCTCCACGGCCGGCGCCGGGAGTCCTCGAGAGGGCTGGAAAGTGGGGGCGGAGGGGGCGTGGACATCCATAAGTAGCAACTTTAGGATTCAGCGGAGCGGCTCTGGTTCTGTCGGGGCGTCGCGTGGTGAAGTGGTTCGGGGTCGTTCAGGGCGGCCCGAGTTGTTCAACGAAGACTTTCCCGGAGCGGGGGGCGACGACCCGGAAATGCCGGGCCTGGAGCACTTCGAGGAGCCGGGTCGGCTGACCTGCCCCTTTTTTCAGGGCCACTCGTAAGTCGAGCTTGTTCTCCATTTGTGTGCCATCATTCGGCGGCGTGAGCAATGGGCGCGGGCGCGGAGCCATCACGTAGCTCAAGCGGCTGCGCCCATTGCGTTTTGTCGAAGGGGCGCGCGGCCGCGAACTCCTCCGGTGTCTGGTACTTCAAGCTGCTGTGCGGTCGCTCCGTGTTGTACAACCGAACACCAGAACACCCACGTTATCGATCGGCGCGAGGTTCTTTATCGATGGCACCCTTGGTTTGGCCGATCGGTTTATATCCATGAAGTGATCGGCAAACCTGGTGTGGCGGTTTTTCGATGCAACCTCACTGGCGGTCGGTCTGACCGGTCTGGGTCTTGATGCGGCGGCGGAACTCCTCGTTGAGGCGCTCAATGGCGTTGGTGGTCCTGGCGGACTTCCATTGCGTTGGATCGAGGCGGGTGAATGTGAAGAGCCGGTCCCCCGCTTCCTC
>NZ_JBDOQR010000153.1:0-3116 GCF_039839315.1 Phaeobacter sp. CAU 1743
GCCTGCGATGTCGTAGTCTTCTTCATGGTGTTGCTTTCCTTTCGGTTTGATCACCCCGAGCCTACGGCTCAGGGAAAGCAACGCCACCCTTCAGGCAAACTTCAACATCAACCGGGACATCCCCAGGCATCCATGCCGCCCCGAAGCTGGTCGCAGCTCTCCCACAAGGAGCGGTAAATGTCGCTTTTCTTGATGGCCATGCTGCCCCCGTTGATCCGTTTCTTATGGTTTCACATAGGAATAGCCGGTACTTCTCCCGAATGACAGTGTGGAAAGCACGTCCTGCCAGCGTATCGGACCAACAGAAGGCGAGCGGAGCTGTCCCCAGCCACCCCCAGAGATGTTGATCACGGCAGGGGCACTTTTCATCGGAAGCTCAAGGCATCACCGATAGAGGTTTGAAATGATGTTGGAAAATGGTGGTCCTGTGGGAGACGTGTTCGTCTAATTGTTCAGAAACAGAAAAACACGGATCCGACGAGGCGTACGAACGCACGCTAAAAGGCGGAAAGCTTGATCCGGGTCAGTAGTTCAGTTGCAGCGAGCCGGATCGTTGCTATCGCGATCCTTCCTTGCCTGTAAAAGCCATCAGCGATGGTCAAACCCTTGGCAGTGCGGGGTAATGCTGACATTTTGGCTGGTATCAGCATTAAGGGTGGGCGGAATGGGTTTACATGATCAGAAAATCGATGGCGTTCCACAATTCGTTAGCTACTTCGCACCCGTGATCGAGATCATGCGTGACTTGGGTGGCCAAGCCCGCCCGCGTCAGGTCTTTGATGAGTTGATCAAGCGGAATGACATCCCGGAAGATTTTCTGGCCCTGAGCAACAAGAATGGCGGCTCGGAGTTCGAGAACAGGGTGCATTTCGCCCGGTCCTATTTATTCACAGCCGGCATCATAACCGCGCCCAGCCGCGGTGTCTGGGGTTTGTCAGATCAGGGATGGAAGGCGGAACTTTCCCCTGAATGGGCAGCAGAAATTTTCAGGACAGCCCGGGTCAATTTCTCTGGGGATGAGGATGAACAGGAGGCGCCTAAGGATGACCTTGCTGCGGAGGGGCTGAGCCACTGGTATGTCGGGGCATCGTGGGCAGGCGAGGATCTGACCGATCGGTTCTTGGCGGAAGGCGTGTGGCAGAACGGCTATGACGATAAATTCTCCAAGCTCGTCCGGCAGATGAGGCCCGGCGATCGGATCGCTATCAAAGCCTCGTTCACTCGCAAGAACGATGTTCCTTTTGAGAACCACGGTCGTGCCGCAAGCGTCGTGCGGATCAAGGCCATCGGCGTGATCACTGCCAACCGTGGCGATGGAAAGACAGTCGAGGTGAACTGGCAAGAACTTGACCCGCCCAGAGACTGGTACTTCTATACGTATCGTACAACTGTTGCCCGTGCCCGTGTTGAGGATGATGACATGGCAAGGCGGCTTGTGGCGTTCACCTTTGACGGGGCCGATCAGGATTACGGCTATTTCCTCAGCCATTCCTACTGGGCAGAACGTTTTGCCCCCGAGATCGATCCCCTGAGCGCAAGCGAGGCCGAGGACGCTGCGGAAGATGACAACGCCCCCGGGCCAGAAATCATGCTCTACACGGTGGATGACATTATCAATGAGGGCGGCTTTATGGAACGCGATACATTGTCGGGGCTTGTGGATCGTCTGTCATCCAAGAAAAACCTGATACTGCAGGGGCCACCCGGGACGGGGAAAACCTGGCTCGCCAAGCGCCTAGCCAAGGCTTTAATCGGCCGCAGGTCTCCTTTGCTCGATCAGCTGCGCTCTGTCCAGTTTCACCCCTCGCTATCGTATGAGGATTTTGTGCGGGGGTATCGCCCCTCCAGCAATGGGTTGACCCTGACCGACGGGATTTTCCTGCAAGTGGTCGAAGCCGCCCGTGCGCAACCCGATGTCTCTCATGTCCTGATCATCGAGGAAATCAACCGGGGCAACCCCGCTCAAGTATTCGGAGAGATGCTGACGCTTTTGGAAAACACCAAACGCAGCCGAGCGGATGCGATGGAACTGGCCTACCGTAAAGTCCCGGGTGAAAAGGTCCATGTCCCCGACAACCTGCATATCATCGGGACGATGAATGTCGCGGACCGCTCGCTTGCACTGGTCGATCTGGCCTTGCGGCGCAGGTTCGCCTTTGTAACGCTGGCTCCCCTGTTGAACATGGCTTGGGAAGACTGGTGCCGTGATAGGGAATTCCCGGATGATGTGATCTCCCTGATGCGTGAGCGCATGACCGCGCTGAATGACACGATCGCACAGGATCGGGCCCTAGGGCCGCAGTTTCGGGTGGGGCATTCCTATGTCACTCCCGGCGACGATGACATTCCAGACCCGAGGGCATGGTTCGCCGAGGTCATCGATACCGAGATCGAGCCGCTGTTGCAGGAGTACTGGTTTGACGCCCCGGATCGAGCCCGTGATGCGGCGCAAACCTTGCGTGCCGGGCTTTAATGGCTACCGCGATCCCCTTGCGCAATATCTGGCTGCTATTTTTGTACGCGGCCGATCTGGTGCAATTCAAAGGCCGATTTGACCATCAGGTCGAGACCGCCCCGGATCTTCCGGATCTAGTGGCGCGCCTCTTGACCCATGTGGTCGAGGAACGCCTGCGCCGGAACCTATCCCGCGGATACCGCCCCCAAGTGGCTACCCTGTCGCGGGTGCGCGGACGCATCGACATGCTGGAAACCACGACACGCCGATTGATGGACCGCGGTCGCATCGCCTGCCGCTTCGAAGAACACACGATGGACACGCCCCGCAATCGGCTTGTCAGGGCAGCCCTCGCGCAGCTTGCGAACCGCGTTGCGGATGATCTGGTTGCGCATCGCTGCCGCCAACTGGCCGGGGATTTTACCCGCATGGGCGTTGTCGGCCCCCGCCCGTCCTGGGCAGAAGTGGCCAGTGACCAGATTGGTCGCAATGAGGCCGCCGACCGTTTGATGGTGGCACTGGCCCGGATGGTGTTTAAGAGTCTGATTCAAAACTTTTCGAGTGAATTCATTGTCTTGCGAGCATCCGCGTGACGCGGCGGATGTGTGCGATTGTGACCCAAGCTGCCGCGCTGGCGATGGATTTTTCCCAATCCTTCGAT
>NZ_JBDOQR010000154.1:0-3071 GCF_039839315.1 Phaeobacter sp. CAU 1743
CCGATCCGCCCAGCTCCAGGCGTTTGCGCGACCGCAGACGCCGCTCGGCGCGAAAAACGCTTGTCCAGCGGGCAAAATCAGGCGATCTTGACGTCAGACGGCAGGCCACTTGGGGAATGTCGGTTCATAGCCATCATCCTTATAGAGGTCTGAGACTGATTCACTGATGAGCCAATATTGATCAGTGCCTGTTCTATGATATACGCTAGAGCTATCATGTAACGGTATCTGAATGGAATCTCCATCTCCATATGGACCAGATGGAATTCCAAGCTTGTTATCAAAGTAGTACTCTATATTTGGGTCGGCTGTACTGAAAGTCATCAAGCCAGTTTCGGAAATAGTCATACTCGCAGTAGGCTCCCCAAGAATATTTGTACGCTCATATCCCAATTGGTCAGATGTAATCATCTCACCAGAAGAGCTGGGCGTTCTAATAGGAAGGAAGAATCCCAAATTGACTGTTACCTGTGCGTCCTCAAAATGCATCTCCGTTTGATAAGCTGGCATTATAGTAATATCCGACACACTTTCCGCAATATTCGCATACACGCCATTAACCGGAGCAAGATTGGTGGAGTTTTCCACCTGTCCAAGTACGCGTTCTAGCACCGACTGTGCCGTGCCAACGGAGGGCACCAGTAGAGCAACAGTAACTGCAGCCGAAGAAATCAAGATTTGCATCAAACCTCCAAAGAAACTGTCACGCTGATACCATTAGATAACCTCACAGTCACCCCACGAACTCCGTTCATTCATTACCTTCCCAAAGTGATGCTACATCCCGCTCACGCCGCCGACCCATCGTTCGGGGCACACCCGCGACCATATCCATTACGCTCATCCTGCCCACCACCCCCTGTTCAGCAAGGGCTTCCGTGATGTGAATGTGGGTTTCCAGTTCCGGTGCCACGTTGCCCACGCCTTTGATGGAACCAAGCATCCAGCCAAACGGCAAATCGTTGGTGATGCTCACGATGGCAGCCTGACCTTCGCCAACCCATTCATAGAACTGGGATTCCCCTCGCAAGGCTTCCTCAAGGGTAAAATCCATCCCCAAGCAGTTTTCAAACCGCTTGGCCGCACGTTTCAGCTCACCGACCGTAGCAATATGCCGGAACCGTGCATCCACAAGGTACGGCTCAGGACAACTGGCATCCGCCAGCATCCCATCCAGAATCTTCCGAGGTGATGTTCCACGTTCCAGCCTTTCCCCGACCTCACGCCATACCCCAGCATTGGGTTGGCCACCGTGCATCCAGCGAACCGCTTCTACGAACTGCCCTGTGCCAACGTGTTCACCAAAACGACAGGCAATCCCAATGGTTCGCAGCTCCCGTGGCAGATTCTTCAACACCCGATACAGCTCCCAGATTGGAACCGGCGATGATGCGATTTCACGGATAGCACCAACGTTCTCAGCCAAGAACCCGTACCAGAACCAGTAGAATTCTGCTGGATGGCCAAGTTCATCACAGCGGCCAAGCAAGGTAAGGAATCCACTGGGACAGGAACCATAGGCATCAGCAATCAAGGACTTTGCAGAATCCGTGAGCAACCGTGCAAACCATTCATCCCCAACATAGGGTTCATCAAGGCGGCTTCCCGCTGCAAGAACAGCATTCCACACCTGCCGCCGATGGGGATCAGCAATTATGTAAGCCACCACCCGTTCATCACGGAACACGGGTGCAATCCTTGGAAACAAGGGGCCAGCAAGATAGCGTACAAGGGATTGATGATTTTGGGTTGCCGCTGACCGACCAACAAGTTCCAAAACTTTATAACTTTTGCAAGACTTGTTGCCGCCCAAGATGCCCCCACGTGATTACATTGTGACAAGCACATAGCTGACGCCGTTGCAGCAATCCAGGACCATCCCGGACCGCAAAGACTGGTGGAACAAAGCCTTCCAGAATACCACTGAGAGCCGCTGTACCAGGCGTACATACCGGGATTGGCTTTTTTTGCACCCGACCCACCCCAGAACCAAAAACTGCGATTTTTGAGCCAAAAACGGCCATCTTGCCCCAGCAATGATAAATAGTTTTGCCGCACGAGATGGAGGGCAAGGCAATGACATTGTTACAACGAACGGCAAACACCCTGATAAAACACGGACTGTGCGACGGTTATCCGGATTTCAGCCAACGGTTCTGCAAGCGAACCCCAAACTTCTTCTACCGACAAAGGTTCTACGGGAGAGATTTTCCAACAGATGCTTTGCTGGAGTGCTTGTTCAAAATCCGAGAGGTGAATGCCAGCTACGACAGGTTCGCTACAATATTTGAAACTGAAATAAGCGAACTGGCAAAAATTGAAAAAGAATTATCTGAGGAGATAGTTAAAAGATTGAAATTATCAGATTGGCGGAGGGCGAAATACTTGGCCTCACTGTTGGAATTACCTTGACAATCCTTTTGAGATTTGAGATAATCCCTACACTGATGCGAGAAAAAGATTACTAAAGCCTCCACGGTAACGCACCAGGTTCTGCCAAAGTAATCATTATTTTTTCTCAACCCTTACTTTGCGGTAAGGGCAAGTGTTATCCATGTGTATATGATAAAGTGTTATCCATGTGTATATGATAAACAACATCATGCTCACAAGATGGCAACACATCACTCACATCAGTGAAACAACTTTAAATCACATAGTAGGAACATAATCATGAGATTATCCAGAACTATACAAGCAAAGAGAAACCAAAATGGGAACAAGTACACAACAAATAAAAACCAAAGATAAAACAGAAACACCTTTCAATCCTCAATGGGCATCAAGAAAAGCAGAGGCGAACCTATATATCGCATCAGCTGTTCAACACATGAGAGCAACTGAGAACATTGATAGAAGAACTTATTCTATAACTGCTCACACAGATGTAAGGCAAAGAGGGGCAAAGGATTATCTAACAAATAAATCCATCTGCATATCCCTATAGGAACGTCTGAACAACGTCTTCGGCTGCGCCGATGTTGCCGCTTGAGGGCAGTTTGGGGCGGTTGAGGCGTCATTTCCAGCGATTTTCGCCCCGTATTGGCCGCCTGAGCGGCGGTTTGGCCGAT
>NZ_JBDOQR010000155.1:0-3051 GCF_039839315.1 Phaeobacter sp. CAU 1743
TCGAAGGATTGGGAAAAATCCATCGCCAGCGCGGCAGCTTGGGTCACAATCGCACACATCCGCCGCGTCACGCGGATGCTCGCAAGACAATGAATTCACTCGAAAAGTTTTGAATCAGACTCTTAGGTTCTACACCTACGTGAGTACGGCTTCGTCCAGCGATTTGGTGGTCAGTCGTATGTCACTTGACGCAGCAGGCAACCTAGGTGTGGGAGTAGAAAACCCGAGCGCTAAGGCCCACTCTCAAAGCTCTGAGGCATCCGGTATTTCTATCTTCGCAGAAGCGGTAAACGCCTCTTTTACCGGCGACACGCTCTTGGTGAGAACTTCGCGTGCTGGGTCTTCTGCGTTCGATCTCATCGATGCTCGGAGCAACGGAGGTTCTGATGCAGAATTTCGGGTGCGCGGCGATGGCACGGTCACTTCAGACGTTGGGTTCACAGGCGGCGGCGCGGACTATGCGGAATACTTCGAATGGGTGGATGGGAACCTTGCTGGCGAAGACAGGAGGGGGCTCTCTGTTGTTCTGGATGGTGACAAGATCCGGCTGGCACTGCCCGGTGAAGATCCGATCGGCGTCATCTCTGCCAACCCATCCGTGATCGGTGACGGAGATATTGATCGCTGGAAGGGCAAGTATCTCAAGGACGCCTTCGGGGCCTACATCTGGGAGGATTACGAGGCGCTGAGCTGGACCGAGGTCGTCACCGAAACCGAGACGATTCAGAAACAGGCCAGCGAAGCGCAGGAGCGCACCCGCGAGGTGATCGAGGTGGTGGATGGCGTGGCGGTCAAAAGAACCGTGACTGAAACCGTACAGGTGCCGCTCTTCGATGTGTTCCCGCTGGTGGATGAAAGCGGGGCACCTGTTTTGGGCGGTAATGGCAGCCAGCTGATCCACCGTGAGCCGCGCATGGTCGAGGTTCAAGAGGAAACCACCAAGGAGGAAAAGCGCAGCTATGCAGCTGACGAGGTGCCGGATGGTGTTGCGGTTCCGGCTGATGCCGAGCGCGTCACGCAGCAGCGCCGCAAGCTGAACCCGGATTATGACCCATCGCAGGACTACACGCCGCGCGCCGACCGGCCTGAGTGGGACACGGTGGGGCTCATGGGAAAGCTGCGGCTCCTCAAGGGGCAGCCCACGGGCGGGCGCTGGATCAAGATGCGCGATGTGAGCGCGGATGTAGAAGAATGGTTGGTGAGATGACGGAACCTGGCCTGGTGGACTGGCTGTCCAATCTGATCGGCGGTGCGGCAACAACGCTGGTAGGCGCCGCGATCGGCCGCCTGATGTGGCATTCCGGCGAGGTGCGCAAAGGGCAGCGCCGCTTCTTCAGCCGGGAGCTTTTGTGGGAGATCCCGGTGGTGTTTGGCATGGCCTTCATTGGCGAGGCTATTGCCAGCTACCTTGGTGCCAATGCCACGGTTGGAACCGGCATTGTGGCCCTTGCCGCCTATTACGGCCCCCGCGGCACCGAAGTGGTGTTGGCCAAATGGCTGACCCGCGCCAAACCCTGACCTGATCCCCCGAACCCTGAAACCGCCCCGCCAAGGATGCCCTTGCGCGGGGCTTTTGCATTGGAGGCTTTCCATGCCTGACATTCTCACCTTTGAAACTCTGCAGAAGATCACCGGCCCGATCGCGCCGGGCAGTAACCAGGCGCGCAATGCGCAGTCCTTCCTGCTGGCGTTGAACCGGCACGGATACGATCTGGGTCTGAACCAACCGCACCGGCTGGCCTACCTGCTGGGGCAGGTGCTGCTGGAAAACGGCGCCTTCCGCTATGACCGGGAAATCTGGGGCCCGACCTCGGCGCAGGCGCGCTATGACACCCGCACGGATCTCGGCAACACGCCGGAACGGGATGGTGATGGCTACAGGTACCGGGGCCGCACCGGCATGCAGATCACTGGCCGGGCCAATTACCGCGCCTTCACCGCCTGGGTGCGCCGCCTCGATCCCACCGCGCCGGATTTTGAAGCGGATCCAGATGCGGTGAACCTCGATCCCTGGGAGGGGTTGGGGCCGCTCTGGTACTGGTCGATGCGTGGTCTGAACCGGCTGGCCGACCGGGGCGATATCCGGGCCGTCACGCGGCGTATCAATGGCGGCTACAATCACCTGTCCGAGCGCAAGCGCTGGACCCTGCGCGCGCAGCTGGTGCTGCTGGGATATGGCACCACGGATCTGCGCGCCTTCCAGCGCGCGGCTGGCCTCAAGGTAGACGGCATTCCCGGCCCGAAATCCCATGCGGCGCTGCATGCGGCTCTGCTGGCCCTACCGCCCATCGCGCCTCCGAAACCAACACCCACAACCGAAACCACCGGGATCCGCGCCTTCCTTGCGCGGTTCCTTCCCTGGCTGACCGACTGATCCAGCGGCCGTTTCTTTCCCACTCCAAAACAAAGGACATACCCATGAACTGGAATGACATTCTGCAACAGCTTCAGCCCGCGCTGATCAGTGGCCTGAGCTTGCTCCTGACCGTTCTGATCGGCGGCGCTGCCCAGGTGGCGAAACAACGCTTCGGCCTTGAGATCGAGGCCCGCCACCGCGAGGCCCTGCACAGCGCCCTGATGAGCGGGGTCCGCGCCGCGATCGAGGACGGCCCCGGCGCCGGAAAGGATGTGCTGGTCGAGCAGGCCGTCACCTATGCCCGCGAGTCCGTGCCCGACGCGATCGCGCGGCTGCGGCCCAGTGAGGAGGTATTACGCCGCTTGGTGGTCGGTAAGCTGAAGGAGATCGGCTTAAAGTAGGGCGATCATCAAAAGAGGCCCTGCTGTTTGGTGGGAGCCCATTCGTTTAAAAAACGATGGTTTCTAGACCGATGTCGGCACTGCTCAGATCGCAGCCTTTGCAACATTTGTGCTTTGCATCTAGGCGAACCCTGCGGGACACTCTGCGTGTTCAACAAAACGGGAAGGACTGAACCGCCCCGGGTTTACCGGAGAGTAAAACTCTCAAAGGATGAACCCTATGGACCAGAAGAAGCACACCCCGAAGTACACAGCCGAGTTTCGCGAGCGCGGTGTTCGGCTGTATCGCGAACA
>NZ_JBDOQR010000156.1:0-3042 GCF_039839315.1 Phaeobacter sp. CAU 1743
GCCCTCACGGGCATGCTGGCTGCGGGTGAGTTCGGTCCAGGCCATCGTGGTCTCCGTTCAGTGTCGTACCCGAACAGAAACACAACCTCCTGAACTCACTCAATTAGTTTCAAATCGGGCTCTGAGACCGGAGGTCAAGGTCAGCTGAGCGGACAAAGCCGACCTTTGTCATTTGGTGGTTAGCGGATACTGTCCCTCTACACGTCATGGATTTGGTTTGGGGAGCGCGACAATGAGTGAAGTGACGATCTTCGGTCTTGGTTTGATGGGATCGGCACTTGCCAAAGCCTGCCAGAAAGATGGGGTTCCTATAACCGTTTGGAACCGCACGATCGAAAAAGCGGAGGCGTTGAAACCTGTGAACGTCTCCATCGCCCAAACGATCTCGGAAGCGCTCGCTGCAAGTCCGGTTTCAATCATCTGTGTGGACGACCCCAGTTCGGTTCTCACCCTCTTTGGGAACAGCGAGATCTGGTCGCACCTGGAGGGTCGGACCATTGTTCAACTCAGCACCAGCCTGCCGAAACAGGTGAGACAAGACCAAACATGGCTGACGGAAAGAAATGCGGACTTTCTTTATGGGGCCATTCACTGTGGCCCGCAAGACTTGGGAACGAAAGACGGTCATATCCTGTTTTCCGGCCCGTCGTCTGTCTACAAGCCGGTTGAAGGCCTCCTTAGCCATCAGGGCGGGAAGATCGAGTATCTCGGCGAGGACATTGCAGCCGTATCCGTGCTTGACCTGGCATGGTTATCGACCCGCTTCGGTGAATTCATTGGAATGCTGCACGCTGCCAACATATGCCAATCCGAGGGGATCGAACTGCAAAAATTCATTGAGATGTTTCCTGACAATGCACGCATTCAACATCATGTCGGAACGATACGGGATGGCACATACGATCAAAGGACGGCCACGTTATCCGTTTGGCGGGCATCGTTGGAACTGATGAAGCAGCAAGCCATTGACGCAGGCATGGATGCCGGATTTCCGAACCTCGTTGGTGGCCTTTTCGACAGGGCAGTCCAAGTCGGCTATAGCGAAGAACATGTGATGGCGTTGTTCAAAGTTCTGAGAGGCGATGCGGGAACGGTGGATTGACAGTTCAGGTGCAGGGCAACCATGAGCCGCAGGTTGCACGAACGCCCGTCGGGCGGACGAAAAAGCCTTTCGAGTGTTCCAGTTTTGCTCTTCGCCTCAGCATCTTGCCGAAATCACATGTGCCGCGTGCGGGACGTGCATTCCAGCGCCATCGAAATAGTCTCCGAGCCCCTCCAGAAAGGCCTCAACGGCACGTTCGACCCCATCTTTGGCTAATCCTGAAAGCTTGTCACCGGTATGCATCCCGCCCATTGCACCTGCGGCAAAGGTGCGGGCGTCGGGGTGATGCAGCGTTAGCGTCACCGCCTCTACCTCGACATCTTCAAACCCCGCATCTTCAAAAAGCGCGCGGAGTTCGACGCCATCCGGCAGGCTGCAAATCGCTCGCACGGCGGCAGCGGCCTCTTCTCCCACATGTGCGTTCAGCGCCGCCGCCTGCGCTTTCAGCATAGGGTTAACGTCCAGTTCCCTTTGGACACTGAAAAAAAGCCGCCCTCCGGGTTTCAGAACACGTCGCAATTCGCGCAACGCAGCGGGCCGGTCGGGAAAAAATTGCAACGCCTGCTGGCAAAAGGCGAGATCGAAACGGTAGTTTTCGAACGGCAATACGGCAGCATCAGCTTCGACCCAATCGGCTTCCAGCCCGGAACGTACCGCCAATGAGCGCGCAACATTCAACATCTCGGGGCTGTGATCGGCTCCTGTCAGGCCAACCGGCGCCGGAGCCAATTCAGCCACCAGTCTTATGACCACGCCGGTGCCGCATCCGAGGTCAAGAATGTGTTCCCCGGCGCGGGGGGCGGCACGCCGGATCACTTCCCGAGCCCAGGGCTCGAAAATCACCGGCACCAGAACGGATTGATAACGGTCTGCAAAACTGGACGAGTTCCCCATGGTAAACTCCTTTTTCCCGAGACGCTAAGTGCGGGCCGCCATCGTCCTTTCCCGCAAGCACGATGTATCGGTCGCTTTTGGCAGTATACTTGCGTTACCCCAGTTCTCAAAATGAGCGCGTTTTTTGGGGGTACGTTTAGGACAAATCGTCAGCTGTTGATTGGCCAGCAGCTGTGTCCGTGCCAAGAACCGAATGAGACCGTCTTCGCTCCGGTCTGAACGACTGTCCCCGGTAAAGAACAACGTCGGCTCCGGGCTCTCACCCGCCGTTCGCCTCGCCAGCACACCAAATTTGCACTGAGACCGGAAGTCAAGGTCAGCTGAGCGGTCAAAGCCGTCGTTTAGATTTGAGCCAAACTATCCAAAGATGGCGGTTAGGCGTCGATATGCCTCTTCCGGCCAAACGTCGGCGAACTGATAAAAGTCCTCAAAGATCGGAATGTCCTTATCAAGCGGGACCCACGCCTGCTTGCTGGCTGTAAATATCTGTGCGTCTGGCGGACAGAGATCTGGATTGTCCAGTGTCCCCACGCGGACGTATGTGAGCTTTCCCAATCGAACGAGATAGCTACTAAAGACGGCTGTGCCACAGGATGCGCATCGTGTGATGATTTGCCCTTTGCCGCTGGGAGTGGCGAGTCTGTGTTCTGACGTTTCGCCGCTACAGGAAACGCGCTCCGCTTCAATGATCGCATTAAGCACGTATGCGGAACCCGTTTGTTTCTGACACTCTTGGCAGTGGCAGCAATGCACAAACATCGGAGCCGACGACATCCGATACGTCACTTGCCCACATCCACAGGCGCCAGTGAAGTCTGTTGTATCTTTGGATGTCATCTCTCAAGCCACCAAATCATAGTGTTTGATCGTCCGGGCTTCGACAAGCTCAGCCTCAGCGGGATCGATATGGGGCGATTGGTGGGAATGTCCCGAACGATGTTGAAAAGCGTTTCGGGCGACGCTGCGGATTTCATGGTTATGCGGCTTGATCCAACGGGTCAACCAGCGCATCATTTTGTGGGTCGCGGTGTTTTTCCAATGCGGCC
>NZ_JBDOQR010000157.1:0-2978 GCF_039839315.1 Phaeobacter sp. CAU 1743
TGGAAGTATAGGTATTCTTGGTCATGGCGTGATCTCCCTGGCGGTTGCCGCCGCCGGTTGGGTGGGTGGATGTTCACCCGGAGATTACGCCGCCTTCAAATTTCCACCAACTCCGAGACACGACCGAACATAAGGCCTTCACATACTCCTTGATGGCCTTTGGGATTGACTGGGGTCTCTTTATCAACCCGGGTTACGTCTTCACTCGCGACGGCAATCGCCGGTACTTAGGAAGAGATAGAATAAATATTCTTTCGACAAAAAGGGCTGCCCGAGACTTTAATCCAAGTGTGATGCACGATGTGACTTTCTGGATGGCATGTTTGTCCGAGGAGGCTGAAGGTGTGTTTGCCTTGAAACCTGATACGAGGAACACGCTTTCGGATTATGCGCCAACAGTACTACTCAACAGTGCGTTCCCCGGAATTGCTTATAAGTCGACAGCATTTGGTGATGGTCGAACCCTTGAGGACGAACTGGAACGGAGTGTTTTGGAGGCTGATCAAGAGTTGGAAGATCTTGCAGCGATTGACGACGTTGATGCAGCACAAGATGTTCCCGATGATGATAGTGGGGACGATGGCCAATGACGCTAGAGCTGTCAGTCAAAGAGTTGGCGCCCCCAAACCTTCAATTTGGTGGTGCTCTTTCGGTTTCGGATCCCAAGGTAGGACTGGCACAGGCGGGGCCATTCGACCTCCATTTTGGGTCGGCTTCAAGGAAGCAGAAGATTGGCGTCGGAATAATTGGCCCGCAATGGATGATCGATCTCACTAGGGCTTGGTTAGAGCGCTGCATGAACCCGATCCCAGTTTTGGAAGGCGAAACACAACTGAGACGGATGTTTCCTGGTTTCGAGGAGACGTTCCACAGCGCACTGGTGACTAAAGACAGTTGGACTGTTCGGCTAGACGAGAGCGGGGTAGGCGACAAACTCGGCACTGCGCTCGCAATCAGTGATCCATTCCGCCGCTTCGAGCAGGTGCTGGACGCTTACGCTGATGCATTGGATAGCCTTGCCGCTCGCGACTCCAATCGACCTGACTTGGTCATAATGGCGATGCCAGACGAGGTTCTAAAGAAGTCCCACTCTGTAGAGCGAAGCGCGACAACCGAGGAAAAGAAAGCTGCAGCTATAATTCGAAGGTCTCGGGCCAATGGTCAACTTGATTTGTTTGATCTATTTGAAGAAGTCGAGCAGACGGAAGAGGACTTTCTGAAGAGAGACTTGCGCCATGCACTTAAAGCGCGTGCGCTCAGAGCCAAGCTTCCGATACAAATGGTCACCCGGAACCTTCTTGAGGACACGCCTCGTGGTCAAGATGCTGCCACCAGAGCATGGAACTTTTCAGTTGGTGTCTACTACAAAGCGGGTGGAGTTCCATGGCGATTGCCCCAAACGGGGCCTGAGACGTGCTTTGTTGGAATATCTTTCCATCACCTGAGAACAACCAAGCGCCACATCGTTCAATCCAGTTTGGCGCAGGCTTTTTCGAGCGAGGGAGAAGGATTTGCAATCCGGGGTGATGGCGTACCAGCCACACCCGATCAGAGCCGCAATGTTCACCTTTCCGAAGAGCAAGCATACGATCTCTCAAAAGATATCGTGGCGGAATATGCAACGCGTGCGGGTGGTCCACCGGTACGAGTGGTAATGCACAAGACCACATATTTCGATGCCGCCGAACTTGCGGGTATTAAGGCGGCACTAACTGACATCCCCATTGTTGATCTCGTGACGCTGGTTCCGAGCAGTTTGCGTCTGTTGAGGCTGGGGGTCTATCCTCCGAATGTCGGAACACTTTGCACTATCAATTCTGGTACCTCCTTCTTATTCACGTCAGGCTTCATGCCAGAGTTGGGTACGTATCCTGGCCCTCATGTTCCGCAGCCGTTTGAAATCCGAATGCAGTCAGGTGGTAGTAAGACTGAGGCTGCTCAAGACGTATTGAATCTCACTCGCATGAATTGGAATACGGCTGATATTCGTGGGAAGTGGCCCGTGACTTTGTCGTTCGCGCGTCGAGTCGGCGGCATCCTTGACGAGTTCGGAGACGCTGAGCCGGGCGAGACCTCATTTCGCTACTTCGTCTGAGAGCCCGACGGATACTTGCTTTCCTTAGTCTCAATGGTTCGTGGACTACTCCGAGCACGGTAACGAAAATGGCTCCTCCTATTGACCTGAACGTCTTTGCAGGCCGCCTGTTGGCCAGCCTTTTTGAGGGTTCGAAAAGTGCTGCAGCGTTGCGGGGCCGATTCTGGTGGGGACAGCGGGACTCGAACCCGCACGCTCGATTGAGCAGGAGATTTTAAGTCTGCGGTGTCTACCTTTCCACCATGTCCGCGTGGTGCCTCGGGCAGGATTCGAACCTGCGACCTAACCGTTATGAGCGGTCAGCTCTAACCGCTGAGCTACCGAGGCACATGTGGATCACTGAATGAGCGAATTCGGTGTCTTGCTCAAGGGTCTTAGGGTCAGCTTGGCGAGTTTTTTGGGCTTCCGCTGGACGGATGCCGAAAGGCACTTCGTGTCAGTGATATGAAAAAAGTAAAAGCAAGCTTTGGGTTTTGCCGGATCCGGAGTCACGGGGTGGGGGTCTGGCAGGGTTCTGGACGGACCCTGCCAGACCCTCCAAGGGTGTTTTCCTGACGGTACCTCCGGGTCTTCACGCTTACCAGACATCGGAGATCATCATGGCCAAATCCAGCAAGCCAAAGTTCGACGCCGCGGCGTCGATCACCAACGAACTCATTAAGATCATCGACCGGGGCGTACTGCCCTGGCGCAAGCCCTGGACGGTCGGCGGCAGTTCCGTGCCGCTCCGCCAGAACGGCGAACCCTATCAGGGCGTTGACCTGCCCCCCGCTGGTCCCTCGCTCATGACGAGAGTCTGCGGGTTTGATTTTGGTAGTCGTCGGTTTCGGGTTTGGCAAGCGCGGCAGGCGCGGAGCCCTCAAATAGCTCAAGCGCCTGCCGC
>NZ_JBDOQR010000158.1:0-2071 GCF_039839315.1 Phaeobacter sp. CAU 1743
TCCCTTGAGGCTCCCGCTTTTGGGGAAGGTGAGTGCTGGTGCTTCCGCAGCGCCCTCGCGCCGCGCCTTGCGGCCCACTTTCGGGCGGTTGAGCTCGCGCCTAGCGTCCTGCTTCTGCTCCAGAGGTTTTTCCTCCCAGAAGATCGTCACGCTAGCCACGGTGCGTCCGACCTTATGCGGCGTCGCGGTCAACGTCAGTCGCGAGGTCTGGTTGATTTCCGCAATGGCGGGTTGGATGGAGAAACGGTTCATGTCGTTCCAGCGCTGCATTTTACCTTCCGGAACCCCTAGTACCGCCCGAAGTTCGGCCACTGTGAAGGTCTTGCTGGTGACGTGATCGAGGTTCACAAGGCTGGCGATGTGCTGAAACAGAAGGATCGAATACTTTGATGAGAGGGCGAAGACGGTCTGTCGATCGAGGATCGCCCAATGGCAAGATTTCTCAGCCATCTCGCGGAATGCCCGCCCAAACCACCAAGCCACCAACAAGTCGTCGCTGACTTCATGGCGGTAATCCAGCTTGGCCTGATCCAGGAACCCGCCGATGATCTCGCACTGGGCCTCGGTGTCATCGAAGACAATCACCGCCCCACGCAGTTCGACGAACAGCTTCCGCAAGGTGGCACGGGTGTGGTTCCGCATCCCGTCGATCTTCTTGATGTCTGCCATCCGAAGGTCATGCCGCACATCGTCTGCCATGCGACCCCCGGCCTTGCCGATCAACAGGTGCATCAGCTTGAGGGCTTCCGCCCCCGGCGGGTTTTCGATGTAGACCCCCCGCGCCACTTCCGCCGGAAGCACGATTCTGGCCTCGTCAAGGGCCCGGTCAGCAGCGATTTGCGTGGTCTTGATCATGGGGAGGAATTAGGGGGAGGAAAACTCCCCGAGTCAACAGCTGGTATAGTCCCCATTTCTCCCTTTTCAGTCCCCATTTCTCCCTTTTCAGTCCCCATTTCTCCCCTATAGCCGCGTAAGCTTATGATATTGAATGAAAAAAACTCCCTGAACTTATAGAACTTATAGAACAAGATAGGCGCTGCGCGCTTTTTGGTAAAATTCTGGGTGATTTTGGCGCTTCTTGAGACCTCTCAAGGCTTAAAGCGGAGACGTTTCCAGCGCCCTAACCTAGGTCCTCGTGTGTGTGCTTTTCCGAAGAGGCCAAAATACCCGGAACGTGGTCCCTGACCCCAAACAGGTCTCAACCGCCAACCCCGCACCGGCTCTCTCAATCAAGTTCCGCACCAAGGCGAGGCCCCGGCCAGATCCGGACCGTTGCTTGGTCGAAAACCCGCGCTCCCAGATCTGGCCCAGCATAGCTTCTGGGATGCCGGGCCCGGTGTCTGTTACGGTCAAGATAGCAAAAGGTGGTGCCGGTTGATGGCCGATCACCAACTTAACCCCTTCCGATTTTTCAGATGCGAGCGTCAATGAAAGCGCGACCTGACCAGTGTCACCCGCCGCATTACGGGCGTTATCTGACAGGTTCAGCAGTACACGCATCAACAGTTCTGGATCGGCATGTGTCAGAATGGGAACTTCCGGCACAGTCACAGATACTCGGCAAGCGGTCCCATCACTCACTGCCTCGGCTGTTCGAGAAATCAAGTTGCGCAGATCAACATTTCCACTTGAATCAGCGATGTTCTGATAACCAACGACAAGATCAATCGCGGTCCGGGCTGCGGCATGAACCTGTGATAGAAGGCGAAGCATGTCTTCACGCGGCATATCCTCAATCATGAGCCCCAGCTCACTGCCGTACGAAATTCGAGCCAGAAGATTCATCAAATCATGGATGAAATCGACATCAGGCTCCTTGAAGCTGCCTCTACGGTCCCTTTGCATCCTGCGGCCTCCTTCTTTTTGTTTTATCTTGTGATGGGGCTTCGAGAGAGGCTAGTCTCCTTCGGCTGGGAGTTTCGAAAGAGGGGCGCAGCAGCCCTCTTCGCCGGATAGGAGGTAACGCAGTTACATCCTAGTAGGTTAGACCTTAAGGGGGTTATCCTCTCCGCGCGCGAAGGACCCCGATCCAGCGGATTAGGTTTTTTCACGACCCTCGGCGATCTTGGTG
>NZ_JBDOQR010000158.1:2081-2958 GCF_039839315.1 Phaeobacter sp. CAU 1743
GAGCAGCAGAAACTCTACCCACTCCCAGTACTCTGGAGTTTCCATCATGACCCTCACCCATCTCAAAGACGACGAGCGCAAGGCAAACCCCCGGGCCGCCATGGTCCGGGTCGAGATCCGGGACGCTCAAGGATACGCCAATCAGCGGCGGCACGATCTCAGGATCGGGGCGCAGCCGGGATACGTCAATCCGGACCCGCCTGAGCCCAACCGGATCCTCATCCAGCCCATGACTACCGCAGAGCTTAAAAAGCTCGCCAAAGAGCGTAGGGACCAGCGGGACATGACCCGCGCGATGAAGAGCAACGCCGGGATCGCGGTGGTCGGGATCATCGGTTTCGGCATCGAGGCCCAGCAGATGTTCGGGGCTCTTGATGCCGCGACCCAGGAGAGGGCCCTGAGAGCGGCCGTAGCGCGCGTGGCAGCCGATCTGAGGACGTCACCGACTGGTCTGGTCCTGCACCTCGATGAAAGCGCCGGTCACGCCCATTTCAGCCTCTGCGGCTATGACCTCGACGGAGCCCCCCTCTCCACCTGGATGGGGCGTGGGGTCCTCAGGGACCTTCAGACGGCCCTCCACGAGGAGCTGAGGGCCTTCATGCCGGATCTGGAGCGGGGACGGTCCCGGAAGGCCCGTGCCGAGGCCGGAGCGGCCCCTCATGAGCTCGTGAACCGGTCCGTGGAAGAGCTGCACATCGACCTACCCTTCGAGATCGAGGCCAAGCGCCAGGAGGTCGCCGAGCTCGAAGAAAAAGCTCGTAAAAACGAGGTTCGGGCCCAAAAGGCCCGGGAGAAGGCTCAGCGAGACGAGGGTCGCGCAGAAAAGGCTCTGAAAAACGCTGAGACCTACGAGCGGCGGGCGTCCGAGGCTGAGGGA
>NZ_JBDOQR010000159.1:0-2896 GCF_039839315.1 Phaeobacter sp. CAU 1743
CGGCTGGGAAACCCTCTCTCAGCCCCTCGAACCCATGCCCCTTGACCTCGCAGCCTAAAACACCGACCCTTCACATGCCCGGAGCGCGCCGCCAGGGAATTTCCACAGCATTCGCGACACGACCCGCCTCGCCTCCATATGGCTCAAATAGAAAATCAGCGACTCAAACCGGATAACGCGTTCAGACGGCTGAAAACTTAGGCGATCACCTTTGCCGACTGTTGCACGGCAGGCATACACAAAAGTAGCATAGCGAACTAACATCCGTAAAAAATTCGCAAAAGTTAATGGAGCCGCCCGCGGCTACTGCAACCATAAGGATTTCAAAACACTTCGGAAGATCCTGAAAAGATTGTTTATCCTTCCGTTGCACCGAAAATATTGAAAAACACGCCCACACCTCAAATCGTTTATTGATTGCAACAATTCAACGTTTTGCACGTATCGACAGACCCTTTTTCCTGCCGATTACTAAGGCAAGAGTTATTATATGAGGACGATTTGATGTTGAAAATTATCAAGCCCCGAACTCGGCGGGAAAGAAAGTTCGAAGAACAGCAGGCGGTTCTGGACGTCATCGACAGGACACAGGCCGTTATCGAGTTTGCGACAGACGGCACAATCCTAAAAGCAAACAAGAATTTCCTCGAAACCCTGGGCTATGAACTCAGCGAGATCGAAGGGCATCATCATTCGATGTTCGTCAAGCCCGAAGACGCGCAATCGGCGGATTATGCGACCTTCTGGTCGGGATTGGCATCGGGGGAATATTATTCGGACCGCTTCGAACGAGTTTCGAAATCCGGCGAACCTGTCTGGATACAGGCAACCTATGCGCCCGTATTCGACTCTGAAGGCAAGGTGCGCAAAGTCATCAAGATTGCCACCGACGTGTCCGATGCCAGCGCCCGCCAGGAAGCCATGGATGGCATCCTTACCGGGCTTGAGGCCATCAGCCAGGGCGATCTGCGGCACCGGGTCGAGGTATCAGACATCAAAGAGCTGAGCACCCTCGGCACCACCTTCAATGCAGCCATCGAAAAGCTGGAGCAAGTGGTGCTATCGGTCAAACAGGTTGCATCGACAGTCTCCGCAGCCGCCGACGGGATCGAAGGCTCTTCAGGGGAACTGTCGTCACGCACGGAATCGCAGGCGGCGACATTGGAAGAAACCGCCGCCGCAGTGGAAGAGCTGTCATCAGCGGTGAATTCCTCGGCCAATCTGGCGCAGGATGTCAAAGGCATCGCAGATACGGCGCAGCGGACTGCTAAGGACAGCAATAAAGTCATGGACCGGGCCGTCGACGCGATGGAGGCGATCAAGCAATCCTCCGAGGAAATCGGAAGCATCGTCTCCCTCATTGACGACATTTCGTTTCAGACCAACCTTCTGGCTTTGAATGCCGCCGTCGAGGCCGCCCGTGCCGGAGAGGCAGGCAGGGGGTTTTCGGTGGTTGCGGCCGAGGTTCGAACCCTGGCCCAGCGCTCGGGCAGCGCTGCAGGGGAAATCAAAAAGCTGATCGAACGCAGCTCTTCGCAGGTGCATTCGGGTGTGGATGTCGTGGCACAGGTCGGCCAGGAACTTCAGACCATCATTGGCGGCGCATCGGACATCTCCGAACGCATCGGTCATATCGCCAGTGGCGCCAAGGAACAGGCAGCCGCCTTGCAAGAGATCAACGTTGGCATCGGTCAGCTTGATCAGGTCACGCAGCGCAATGCCGCAATGGTGGAAGAAACCAGCGCGGTCAGTCTGGACCTGTCGCACAATGCCCGGCTGCTGCAGCAGCGTGTCGCTACTTTCAAGGTCGGCGGTGACGCGGGGCAAGGCACCGTCCGGGCTGTCCAAGCCACCCCGGAAACGCCCCTACAAACACACCGTCCGGCGGCCTGAGACGGGGGTTTCAAAATCCCCCGCCGCAAGGCGTGTGGGTTCGAATCCCACCTTGGGTACCACTTGAAAACAAACAGTTTTCTTGTTCCCGCGTAGAAAATTTCAAGGTTAATATCTCGTTTTGTGCATATTTTGTGCATTTGGTAGGCGAGGATGGGCGAGGTTCTTCGGGCTACATGTGTTAGATATAACGATGAAAGCCACCCTCTTTGGGGTGGCCTCTGTTATATTTTAAACACTTATGCTGGTGCGGGTCATTCAACGCATGGTTCCCACGCGTCGATGGTATCCCTGACAATCTGGCTCTCATTCAGATGGCTGTAGCGTGAAATCATTGCCGTGGTTTTGTGCCCGGTGATGCGGCGGATCACTTCGTGCGGCTTCCCCGCTTCCACAAGCTCCGTTACTTTCGTGTGCCGCATATAGTGAGGCGTATAGGTGCGTTTCAGGCCAGCAGTTTTGCAGAGGCGTTTGAATTGGCGGCTCAGATCGTTGATGTGGCCGGTCGAGGTGTTGGATGCGAACACATAGCCGGTATCCGCTGCCTCTGCTTCTTTCAGGGCACGCAAGGCTTCCATCACAATTTTGGGCAAGGGCTGATCCCGCTTCCCAGTTTTCGTGTGGGGCAGATGAACGATCCCTCGCTTCCACCGGATGTTTTCCCACCGCAAGGATACGATCTCACGGTGCCGCATCCCGGTTCCGAATCCAATCAGCAGAAACAGGTGCAGCATCGGGTGCTGGCCGGGTTGTTGTGCAGCATCAATCAAGGCTTTTTGCTCTGAACGGGAAATCCGATCACGCTCCTTGAAGTCTTCACGGTAGTTTTGGCGAATATAAGGCTGAGTATGAATCCAGCCTTGGGCTTGAGCGTGCTGGGAATGTCCCGAACGATGTTGAAAAGCGTTTCGGGCGACGCTGCGGATTTCATGGTTATGCGGCTTGATCCAACGGGTCAACCAGCGCATCATTTTGTGGGTCGCGGTGTTTTTCCAATGCGGCC
>NZ_JBDOQR010000016.1:0-79737 GCF_039839315.1 Phaeobacter sp. CAU 1743
GCCGCATTGGAAAAACACCGCGACCCACAAAATGATGCGCTGGTTGACCCGTTGGATCAAGCCGCATAACCATGAAATCCGCAGCGTCGCCCGAAACGCTTTTCAACATCGTTCGGGACATTCCCCTTGCTGCCGATCGCCTGGTCCTTCTTTGTCTTCGACTACACGATGAATTCCAGCCGCAAGCGGCAACCGATCCGGTTGTTGCTCTATGTCGCTCTGCCAATCCTTGTCGCCCTCATCGCTGCCACCAACAGTCAGACGCAGCTGTTGTATGGTCCTGACACCCGGCTTGTGACCGAGGGCAAAAATACATTCGTCATTTTTGACCATGGCCCCCTGTTTTATGCGGTTGCGGCTGGGCTTTATATTTTTGTGAGCACCGCCCTTGGGCTGCTGACCTATGCGCTGATCCGGGCCAGGAAAATCATTCGGCCATTCCTCGCGGTGCTGATTTTCATCACCGCAGCGCCGCTCACGGCCAATCTGGCCTATATCTTCAATGGTTTCACTGTTTTCGGATATGATCCCACCCCCTTCATGTTTGCCGTGACCCTTATCGCGCTGAGCTGGCTGCTGCTGAACAATACGATGATGGATACCGTCGCACAGGGCCGGAGCCTGTTGTTCTATGCCACCCATGATCCGGTGATCATTCTGGACGCAGACGGTCGCTTTGCAGGGGCCAATCCCGCCGCCAAAATGCTGTTTGGTGAAACCCTTCCACGCCATGGCGACACGCTGGATCATCTGGACAAGATCGGTACGACACTGCAGTCCTTCCTGAACAGTGGCGTTCTGGCCAACGCGGAACCGATCCGGCTCAACCAGCGTATCTTTGATCTGCGCGCGCTGCCGATCGAAAGCCCGATGCAAAGCAAGAGCCCGCTCCTGGGTTGGTCCGTTTCCCTTGTCGACATCACCGAAAGAGAACGGTCTGCCGAGGCCCTGCGCGAGGCGCTGGCGACAGCAGAAGCCGCAAACCGCGCGAAATCGCATTTTCTGGCAAATGTCAGCCACGAAATCCGTACGCCGTTGAATGGCATTCTGGGGATGGCCTCGGTGCTGAGCGAAACCGCGCTGGACAGGGAACAGCATGACTATCTTCGCATTATCGAGGATTCCGGTCAGGTGCTGCTCACGACGATCGGCGATGTTCTCGATCTGTCAAAGATCGAAGCGGGACGGATGGCTCTGGAAACCCGGCCTTTCGCACTCCGCGATGCAATCGAAGGTGCGCGATCACTGTTTTCAGCTAGAGCCGAAGAAAAACACCTGCAGCTCAGCGCCAGCATTCACGAGGATTTGCCTCAGATGATAGTCGGCGACGGACACCGGTTCCGCCAGGTCCTCCACAATCTGGTCTCCAATGCCATCAAGTTCACCCAGTCAGGCAGCGTCACCATCACAGCGGAACCCACGGCTGAGGGCAGCGAGCTGTTGGTCCGGGTCAGTGATACCGGTGCCGGCGTTCCCATCGGGGCCCGGCAGGCGATCTTTCTTCCTTTTCAGCAGGCGGATGCGGGCGACACACGCAAGTTCGGCGGAACCGGTCTGGGGCTGTCGATCTCCCGTCAATTGTGCCACCTGATGGGCGGCAGCCTGGAACTGGCCGATAAAGCCGGGAAAGGCGAAACCTTTGAAATCAGACTACCGCTGGTCCCAGGCCCTGACGTAGACACGGGACCGCTTCAGTCCACCACGGATGTCGCCACAGTGTCAGACGCTCCGGCGATGGAGGTTCTGGTAGTCGATGACAACAAGACCAACCGGCTGATCCTCGAAAAGTTCCTCTGCCATACCTCCTGCGAGGTTCACAGTGCCTGTAGCGGCACAGAAGCGCTCGACATGGTGCGCGCTTCTGCCTTTGATGTGGTTCTGATGGATATTCAGATGCCCGGTATGGACGGCGTAGAGGCGACGCAGAAGATCCGTGCCATGGAACAGGCCACCCGTCGGCCGCCCTGCTTTATCGTCGCCGTCACCGCCAACGCCATGCCTGAGCAACTGGAACAATATTTGGCGGCAGGCATGGACGAGGTTCTGGCGAAGCCGGTGTCAAAGCCTCAGTTGCTGTCGCTCTTGCAACAGGTCCCCCGGAAGGCCGCATAGGGGCAGTTCAGTGTTCCAGAACCGGCCCCATAGAGGCGGGGCACGTCAAATGTATGATTTGCGCGCAGCCTTTGACCGCGCGCGAATCCACTACCCGCAAGCCCGATTACTTCTGCGCGATGCGCCCATCGGTATAGGGCGAATATGCCCCTTGCTCTGCCAAATATTCCGCCAGCACATCCGCAAGATCGGGACCAAAGTCATAGGCGTTCTTGTCATCGCCTGAGAAGACCTTGTAGCCATCGCCGCCATTGCGCACGTAGTTGTTGGTTACAACCAGATAGGTCTTGGCCGGATCCAGCGGGGTAAACCCGTCGCCCATATCGACCATCACCTCCTGCACGCGACCTTCGTTCGGGGCAACCGTAGGATCCCAGGTGAAAGTCAGCCCGGCTACCTGCGGAAAGCGGCCTTTCACCTCTTCCACCTGGCTGACACCGTTTTCAAGCGCAGCAACCAGTTCCTGACCTGAGATTTCAAAGGTCGAAAGCGTATTCTGGAACGGCAGGATGGTCAGAACCTCGCCCATCGTCACCTCGCCCGGCTCCAGGCTGGCGCGGATGCCGCCCGAGTTGGCAATGGCGATCTGTACGCCCTGATCCTTGACCCGGTCCAGCATCGCATCCGCAACAAGATTACCCATCTGGCATTCCTGAATACGGCAGGTCTGGCGGTCTCCGTCCACCGCAGCCGCAGCCTCGGCCACCACCTTGTTGCGGATCTCATCAAGCGGCTGCGCCAGCTCGGCGATACGGGCGACGGTGGCTTCATCCTCAGCCACGGTGCCATCCATGATCAGCGGCTCACCTTTCGCCTCGACCAGGTTCCCAGCCTCATCAAAGGTCACGTTCAGTTCGCCCAGAAATTTGCCATAGGCATAGGCTTGCACGATGGCCACACCGTTCACCATCGTCGGATAAGGCCCAACCGCCCGATCCGAAACATTGGAGAGATAAGTGTTACTGTGCCCTCCTACGATCACATCGACGCCCTTGGTTTCGGCCGCAACGCGCTGATCTACGCCATAGCCCGAATGGCTCAGCACGATGATCTTGTTGACGCCTTCCGCTGTCAGACGGTCGACCTCGTCCTGCACGGCAACCACCGGATCGGAGAAGGTGATATTCTTGCCGGGGCTGGCCAGCTCATGTGTGTCTTCGGGCGTAAGGCCGATCAGACCGATCTTTTCGCCGCCGCGCTCGATCACAGTGGATTTCTTCAGCACATCCGCCAGCGCCGGTTCCGCGCTGACATCGGCGTTGGACATCAGCACCGGAAACCCGACGGAATCCATGAACCCGCGCAGCACCTCGGGGCCGTCGTCGAACTCGTGGTTGCCGACGGTCATCCCGTCATAGCCCATCTTGTTCATCATCTCGGCCGCGGCTTTACCCTTGTAATAGGTGTAAAACAGCGAGCCCTGGAATTGGTCACCACCATCCACCAGGATCGAATTGTTGCTGCGAGTTCGGGCATCGGCAATCGCGCTCACCAGACGGGCGGAACCGCCAAAGCATTTGCCCTCGGCGTTGTCACCCTCGCGGCAGCCGCTGTCGTATTTGCTGATTGGTTCAAACCGGGAGTGGAAATCATTGGTGTGCAGAATGGTCAGCTTGTAATCGGCGGCCGCAACGCCGGCCGTCAGCCCCAGTGCCGCAACCGACAAAAGGAAACGTGTCATCATCATCAGGACTCCCTTGTTTTATGATTGGAGGAATGGTGCGACCAAACAACGCGCCAGTCAAAGGGGAAAAACAACCAGACCGGGTTTCCTAGGGTCAGCCTGCGCAGGCAGTGGGCATCAGCAACGCCGGATTACAGGCTTGATTCCATACGCGGCGCGGGGCATCACGATTTCATGCTGATCTACAAAATTTTCCGGGCGGACGAATGGGCCGCATTTGAGGCTGCGGGCACCACCCGTGGCGCGCCGATCGACCTTTCCGATGGCTATATCCACTTCTCTACCGCCGCGCAGGCCGCCGAAACCGCGGCCAAGCATTTCGCGGGCGCGGAGGGGCTGTTTCTCCTCGCGCTGGAGGCTGACACCCTGGGCGATGCGCTGAAATGGGAAGTCTCTCGCGGCGGCGCGGAGTTCCCCCATCTTTATCGCGAAATGAAGCTGGACGAGGTGCTTTGGGCCAAACCGCTTCCGCTGAAGGATGGCCGCCACCAATTCCCGCAGGAGATGACATGAGCCATTATATCGACCCGGACCGCGCCCAGTTCGAAGCCTTCAAGGGGCTGGACCGCGACCAGCCCATCGAGATGCTGAACCTTGTGAAGTTCCGCGACGCTGCCGCCTACCCCGAGGATCACGCGCTGGCTGGCACCGGGCTGACGGGGGCCGAGGCCTACAAGAATTACGGTCGCGAAACCGCGCCGATCATCGCGCGCCTGGGCGCCGGTATCGTCTGGCGCGGCAATTGGCAGGCAACCCTGATCGGCCCGGGGGATGAGGTCTGGGACGAGATGTTCATCGCCCGCTACCCCACTGCCCATGCGTTTCTGGAGATGGTGACCGACCCCGATTACCGCAAGGCGGTGGTGCACCGTCAGGCCGCGGTTGAGACCTCGCGCCTGATCCGCACCAGCCCTGCGAAAGGCGGAGCGAGTTTCGGATGAAGCTGACAGAGAAGCTAGCCCTTGCCGCCCTGCACCGCGTTGATCCCGAAACCGCACACGGGCTGTCGATCAAGGCGCTGACATCGGGGCTCACACCGACGCCCGGCCCGGTGACGTCGCCGCGTCTGAAGACAACGCTGGCCGGGATCGAGTTGCCGAACCCGGTGGGTCTGGCGGCAGGGTTTGACAAGAACGCCGAGGCGTTGTTGCCGCTGTCACGCGCCGGTTTCGGGTTCATCGAGGTGGGCGCCGCAACGCCCCGCCCGCAGCCCGGCAACCCCAAACCGCGCCTGTTCCGCCTGACCGAGGATAGCGCCGCCATCAACCGCTTTGGCTTCAATAACGAAGGCATGGAGGTGATCGGCAAGCGCCTTTCGCAGCGTCCCCGCGATGCCATCATCGGTTTGAACCTTGGCGCCAACAAGGACAGCGAAGACCGCGCTGCCGATTTCGCCCGGGTCCTGGCCCATTGCGGTGCGCATCTGGATTTCGCCACCGTCAATGTGTCCTCCCCCAATACCGAAAAACTGCGCGACCTGCAGGGCAAGGCAGCGCTGTCGGCGCTGCTGGCCGGGGTGATCGAGACCCGCGATGGTCTGCCGCGCCGGGTTCCCGTGTTCCTGAAAATCGCCCCCGATCTGGACCGCGCCGGGATCGAGGACATCGCCGCCGTGGCGCTGGAAAGCGGCATCGATGCGGTGATCGCCACCAACACCACCCTGTCGCGCGACGGGTTGAAAAGCGCCCATCGGGACGAGGCAGGCGGGCTATCCGGGGCGCCGCTGTTTGATCGCTCTACCCGGGTTCTGGCGCAGCTATCAGAGCTGTTGCAAGACCGGGTACCGCTGATCGGGGTTGGCGGGATCAGCAACGCAGAACAAGCCTATGCAAAGATCTGTGCAGGGGCCTCGGTGGTGCAGTTCTACACGGCGATGGTCTTTGGCGGTCTGTCGCTGGCGGGCGATATCGCACGCGGGCTGGATGCCCTTTTGGCACGCGACGGCTTTAACAGCGTTGCGCAAGCTGTTGGAACCAAAAGAAAGGACTGGCTATGATCACCTATTGGCACAATCCTCGCTGCTCAAAATCCCGCGCCGGTCTGGCCCTGCTGGAAGAGCGTGGCGCAGAGGCAGAAGTGCGGCAATATCTGAAAGACGCGCCCAGCCTGGAGGAAATCAAGACGGTGCAAGCCGCGCTGGACCTGCCTGCAATCGGCATGATGCGCACGGGTGAGAAGACCTTCAAGGAGCTGGACCTCAGCAAGGACAGCGCCGAAGCGGATCTGCTCGCCGCAATGGCGGAACATCCGATCCTGATCGAACGCCCTATCGCCATCAAGGGTGACCGGGCCGTCATTGGCCGCCCGACCGAGGCTATCGAGGCGCTGCTTTAGGCGGCGACGCTGGCCTCCAGCCGTGGATATCGAAGGGCAAGCGTGGCGGCCCGCGCCACGTTCAGCACCATCAGTGCGCCCCAAAGGCCATGATTGCCAAACAGCGGCACCAGAACCAGCAGCGACACCACATAAAGCGTTACCGATTGGATCATCGCAACGCGCATATCCCGCGTCCATGTGGCGCCGATAAAGACACCATCGAGCATGTAACTGGCCACGCTCAGCACCGGCGCCAGCGCTGCCCAGAAGAGGAACAGCCGCGCCGTGCTGCGCACCTCAGGCGAGGTTGTCATCACATCGATGATCGCACCGCCGCCAAGCGCAAAGGCCAGCGACAGTGCCACCGCCCCGCCAAGCGCCCAGAAAGAGGCCAGCAAGGCCGCCCGGCGCATCCGGTCGCGGCTATTTGCGCCCACGGCGCCGCCCACCAGGACCTCGGCTGAGAAGGCAAAGCCATCAAGCGCAAAGGCGGTGATCTCCAGAAACTGCAACAGCACCTGATTGGCCGCCAGTTGTACATCGCCAAGATCCGCGCCAATGAATAGGAAGGTGGTGAAGGAGCCGGTCAGCAGAACCGAACGCACCATGATGTCGCCGTTGACCTGCAGCATACGGCGCAGCCTTGCGGGGTCGAATACCCGCCCCCAGTCGCGCCACTGATTGCCACCAAAGGCATCGCGGCACAGCCACAGCCCCAGCGACAGGCCGCTCCATTCGGCGATCAGGGTCGCCGCTGCGACGCCTTCGACGCCCCAGTCGAGGCCCAGAACAAACCACAGATCCAGCAGGATATTGAGCCCGTTCATCCAGATCTGCAGGATGAAGACGCCGCGTGTCCGCTCCATCGCGATCAGCCAGCCGGTCACTGCATAAAGCGCAATCGTGGCAGGGGCGCCCCAGATCCGGATGGTCAGATACTCGCGCGCCAGCGTCTCCACCTCGGCGCTGGCCGGGGCCAGCGCAAAGGCACCCCAGAACAGAAGCGTCTGAAACACGATAAAGACGCCACCGGCCAATGCGGCCAGGATCAGTCCCCGCATCAAAAGGGCGCCGGTTTCAGCCATATCCCCGGCGCCACGCGCCTGCGCCGCAAGCCCGGTGGTGCCCATGCGCAGGAACCCAAAGATCCAATAGACCGTGGCCAGGATGACGGCGCCAATTCCCACGGCGCCAATCGGAGCCGCCTGCCCCATCTGCCCCACCACGCCGGTGTCGACCGCGCCAAGGATCGGCACCGTCACGTTGGACAGCACGATCGGCACCGCGATCTTCAGAACTCGACTGTGGGTGATTGGCGCCTCGGACGCGGCAGTCATCGCGACACCCGGTTCAATCCTTTTTCACGGGATCCTGCGGGATCAGGAAATGGCCGGTGGCCTGTGCGAACAGCCGGTCCTTGTGATCCTGCCAGGCCTCGACATGGACCGAGGCATAGCGGCGCCCAGCCCGGTTCACCGTCGCCCGCGCATAGGCATCACGCGGCAGGCCAGATCGCAGGTAATCAACTGTGAAATCAATCGTCTTGGGCTGGCGCGGCAGTTTGCCTGCCGTCAGCTCATTCGGGTCCAGCTCGCCGGATTCGATTTTCGGCCACAAATGCGCCCAGTTCAGTGTGACCACTGAGGTGACCTCAAGGAAAGCCGCCGTGACCCCGCCATGGATAGCGGGCAGGAACGGATTGCCGATCAACTTCTCATCGAAGTTGAGGATCGCCGTCAGCTCATCCCCGCGCCGGTCAAAGGTGATCCCCAGAAAACGGATATAAGGCACGGCCTCGACAAGGGCGGCAAGGGCCGCATCGCGGCGCTGCTTGACCACCTGAACGGGTTCGGGTCGGGAACGGTTCAAAACCCTTTCTCCACTGTGAAGGCACCCGAAGCCGTAGCCACGGGGCGGTCGCTGTCGTCATCCATCGCAACCGCGCGGACAAAGGCAACGTTGCGGGTGATGTGGTGGCAGGTGGCCCGGGTGACAATGGTCTGCCCCGGGGTCGCTGCCCGCATGTAATCGATGCGCAGATCAATGGTTGCGGTGCCGCCGGGCGCCGAGGGATGGCTCATCACTGCCGCACCGCAGCAGGTGTCCATCACGGCCGAAACCGCGCCGCCATGAATAACGCCCGTTTCTGGATCACCGATCAGTTTTTCGTCATAAGCCATGGTGATTTCGGCCATGCCATCGCCGATTTCGGTCAGCACCATGCCCAATTCACGGGCGTGGGGGATCGCTTCGATGAACTGGCGCGCCAGCTGGGTCTTGTCCGCCATAGGGGCGTTCCCTTTGATCTGTTTGGTCTTTGTATGCGCAACCTTGGCCCTGCCCGCCCCAAAGCGCAACCCCGTGATCACAGCGCTCCGTGACGTCGGATGAAGTTGCCTGCTGCGGGTGCTTGCACTGTTTGCCGCAGTTGCATAGGTTCGCGGCCAAGGGGAGAAAGTGGATGACCGAAGCCAGATTGTCATTCAAGGAAATGTGCGCTGCGTTCGATGTGACACCGCGTACATTGCGCTATTACGAGTACATCGAGCTGCTGCAGCCCGATCGCGAAGGGCGGTCGCGGTTCTACGGCCCGCGCGAAAAGGCGCGGATGAAGCTAATCCTGCGCGGACGCCGGTTCGGCTTTCAGCTGGAAGAGATCCGGCAATGGCTGCTGATCCGCGAAAACGAAGGCGATCAGGCGCAAATGCAGGCCTTTGTGGAGATGGCGGACCGGCAGATGATCGAGCTGCAAAAGCAGCGCGAACAGCTGGATGAGGCCATGGAAGAGCTGAGCGCCCTGCGCGTCACCACCTTGGCGCTGGCAAAGTAAAACTCAAATACCCGTTTCGGCGGCTCTGGGACCAGCGGCTTCACAGGCATAACTGTGGAGCGCCGTTGGGCTGTCCGCTCTGCATGTCCCACGCGCGGAACAGGATTCGCTGCGCCGCCGCATCGAATCCCTCAAAACCGACCTGAATTCCGTCTTTTCCCCTGCCCCGGATCCGCATTTCGTCGGATTTTCCGGGCGTTCCGGAGTCCGACGCAGCGTCATAAATGGCTCTCTCCACGTCACCCACGCATGTGACGCAGCGTACAGCTTACGTAAACGTCAAGAAGATGTTGTAAAACACGCCTCAGCTGTTCAATTTTAGGCTGCACCCAGCAGTCAAGAGTGACGATGATGACCGAAGAGACAAAATCCATCCGTCAGATGTGCGATGAGTTCGACGTGTCTCCGCGCACCCTGCGGTTTTACGAAGCCAAGGAACTGTTGTTCCCGATCCGCGACGGCCAGAAACGCCTGTTCACCAAACGGGACGGCGCACGCCTGAAACTGATCCTGCGCGGAAAACGGTTTGGCTTCAGCCTTGAGGAAATCCGCCAGCTTCTGGACCTTTATCACATTGGGGACCAGCAGCTGACCCAGCTGTCGCGGACCTATGATGTCGCCTGCGAACGGCTCGCCGATATGGAACGCCAGCGGGACGAGCTGAACGAAGCGATCGAAGATCTGCAACAGCAGCTGAAATGGGGCGAAAGTGTCATCGCCTCGATGAAATCCGAACAGGAGGCTGCCGAATAACCGGTTGCCCCGCCCCGGCCTTCCGCCCTTCGGGAGGTCACGCCAGACAAACACTGAAGAAATTCAACGAGGACCGCGATGCCCGTTTACAATGCTCCCACCAAGGACACCCAGTTCATCCTGCACGATGTCTTGAAAGTCTCCGAGGCCGCCACGCCGGGATATAACGAGTTGGAACGCGATTTCACCGGCGCCATTCTGGAAGAGGCTGGTAAGATCAGCTCCGAGGTTCTGCACCCGCTGAACGTGGTGGGTGATACCGAAGGCTGCCGCCTGGAAAACGGGATTATCTACACCCCAACCGGCTTCAAGGACGCCTTTGAGCAGGTCAAGGAAGGCGGCTGGACCGGTCTGGATATGCCGGAACAATACGGCGGCCAGAACATGCCCTATGTGCTGGGCACCGCGGTGGGTGAGCTGTTCTCCTCGGCCAACCAAGCATTTGTGATGTATCAGGGCCTGACCCATGGCGCCGCGTCGGCGATCCTGGCGCATGGCACCGACGCGCAGAAAGACACCTACCTGCCCAAGATGGTGTCTTGCGAATGGACCGGCACCATGAACCTGACCGAACCGCATTGCGGTACCGATCTGGGCCTGATGCGCACCAAGGCGGAACCGCAGGCAGATGGCACCTACAAGGTGTCAGGCCAGAAGATCTTTATCTCGGCCGGCGATCACGACATGTCCGACAACGTGATCCATCTGGTTCTGGCCAAGATCCCCGGCGGCCCCGACGGCATCAAGGGCGTCAGCCTGTTCATCGTGCCCAAGTTTATCGTCAACGAAGACGGCTCGGTCGGCGAACGCAATGGCGTCTCGGTGGGCAACATCGAAAAGAAAATGGGCATCCACGGCAACTCGACCTGTGTGATGAACTATGACGAGGCAACCGGCTACCTCCTCGGCACCGAGCACAAGGGCATGCGCGCCATGTTCACCATGATGAACGAAGCCCGTCTGGGTGTCGGCATGCAGGGGGTTGCCCAGGCCGAGGCCGCCTATCAGAACGCTGTTGAATACGCCAAGGACCGCCTCCAGGGCCGCGACGTGACCGGCGTCAAGAACCCAGATGGCCCGGCCGATCCGCTGATCGTGCACCCGGACATCCGCCGCAGCCTGATGGATCAGAAAAGCTTTGTCGAAGGGGGCCGTGCCTTCCTTCTGTGGGGCGCAACCATGATCGACAAGGCGCACCGCGACGGTGACAAGGACGCCGACGGTCTGGTCTCGCTGCTGACTCCAGTGATCAAGGGTTTCCTGACCGACGAAGGCTACGACATGACCGTGAAGGCCCAGCAGGTCTATGGCGGCCACGGCTATATCGAAGAACACGGGATGAGCCAGTACACACGCGACGCCCGTATCGCGCAGATCTACGAAGGGGCAAACGGCGTTCAGGCGCTCGACCTCGTGGGCCGCAAGCTGGCGCAGGACGGTGGCAAGCACGTCATGGCCTTCTTTGAGCTGGTGAAAAATTTCTGCAAGGAAAACGCTGGTATCTCCGAGGATTACGCCAAGGATTTCATTGAACCTCTGAAGGCCGCCTCCAAGGATCTTCAGGCCGCGGGCATGTATTTCATGCAGAACGGCATGAAGAACCCCAACAACGCGCTCTCTGGTTCTTATGACTTCATGCACATGTTCGGTCATGTCTGCCTTGGCCTGATGTGGGCGCAGATGGCAAAGGCGGCGCATGAGGCGCTGGAGGCCGGAACCTCTGACGCGGCGTTCTACGAGACAAAGCTGACCACCGGCCGTTACTACATGGCACGGCGCCTGCCCGCCACGCAGCTGCACCTTGTGCGCATCCAGAGCGGTGCGGATACGGTGATGGCGCTGGACGCGGCAAGCTTCTGATCCTTTGCCGGGGCGTTCCAACCGGGACGCCCTGCTTTGCCTTCCCTTCCGGCCCGGTGCCCAGACCAAAAGGACCACCGAACCATGCCAAAACGGTTCCGCCTGACCCGCCGCTTTCCGGTTGCCATGACCGAGGATGGTTATCGCAGGCTGAAACGTTTTGCCCATGAGGCCGGGTTGGACGAAGGCGAGGCGCTGTCATTCCTTTTTGAGAATTTCGACAGCGTCACCAACAGCGAAAACCTGACCCACCGGCTGCGTCTTTTCAACAGCGCGCTGGAGGACAGAAAACGATAGGCACGCCGCAACGACGCGTGCTGAAAGGGAGAGACATGAGCACCGAGACCCGTTCCGCCTGGATGACAGACGAGCACCAGATGCTGGCCGACATGACGGCGCAGTTCATCACCAACGAATGGATGCCAAAATACGAAAAATGGCGCAAACAGGGGATGATGGACCGCGAGACGTGGAACCAAGCCGGTGAATTGGGGCTTCTCTGCCCCTCGATCCCCGAGGAATACGGCGGCGCGGGCGGTGATTTCGGGCACGAGGCCGCAATCCTGATCGAAGGCAGCCGCGCCAATCTGGCGAGCTGGGGCCATGGCATCCATTCCGGTATCGTTGCGCATTACATTCTTCAGTACGGCACCGAGGAGCAGAAAAAACGCTGGCTGCCCAAGATGGTATCGGGTGAGCTGGTTGGCGCACTGGCGATGACCGAACCCTCCACCGGTTCGGACGTGCAGCGGATCAAGACCAAGGCGATCCGCGATGGCAACGCCTACCGTCTGTCCGGGCAAAAAACCTTTATTACCAATGGCCAACACGCCAATCTTATTCTGGTCGCAGCCAAGACGGATCCCTCGCAGGGTTCCAAAGGTGTGTCGCTGGTGGCGCTTGAAACCGACGGCGCCGAGGGCTTCCAGCGTGGGCGCAACCTCGACAAGGTGGGCTTGCATGCTGCCGATACCTCCGAGCTGTTCTTCGACAACGTCGAAATCCCGCCGGAAAACATCCTTGGCCAGGAAGAGGGCAAAGGCTTTTATCAGATGATGCAGCAGCTGCCGCAGGAACGTCTGATCATCGCCTGTGGTGCCGTGGGCGCCATGGAGGGCGCGGTCGAGCGCACCATCGCCTATTGCAAGGAACGCGAAGCCTTTGGTGGCCCGTTGACGCAGTTCCAGAACACCCGTTTCAAACTGGTGGAATGCCTGACCAAGACCAAGGTTGCGCGCGCCTTCCTGGATGAATGCATGGCCGAGCATCTGGAAGGCAAGCTGACCGTCGAAAAGGCGGCGATGGCGAAATACTGGACCACCGACACCCAAGGCGAAGTGCTGGATGAATGCGTCCAGATGCATGGCGGTTATGGCTTCATGCAGGAATATGCCGTCGCGGAAATGTGGGCTGACGCCCGGGTGCAGCGCATCTACGGTGGCACCAATGAAATCATGAAGGAACTGATTTCGCGCAGCCTTTGAGCTGCTGAATTCCGTGGGAGGATTTGAAGAATGACCATCAAACTGCACTGTTTCGGAGAAAGCGGTAACGCCTATAAGGCCGCCCTGGCGCTTGAGCTGTCGGGCCTTGAGTGGGAGCCGGTCTTTGTTGATTTCTTTGCCGGGGTGAACCGCACGCCGGAATTCCGGGAAATGAACGTGATGGGCGAAGCACCGGTGCTAGAAGACGGCGACATGCGCCTGACCCAGTCCGGCGCCATCCAGCAGTATATCACCGACAAAACGGGCAAATTCGGCGGCGCGCCGGAGGACAAATACGAGGTGCTGCGCTGGGTTCTGTGGGATAACCACAAACTCTCAAGCCAGGCGGGCATGACCCGGTTCCTGATGAACTTCCTGCCCGAAGACAAACGCCCCGATCAGGTGATCGGCTTCATGCAGGGAAGGCTCAAGGCCGCCTATGCAACGCTGAATGCCCATCTTGAGGGGCGCGACTGGATCGTTGGTGACGGGATCACCAATGCCGATCTTTCCTGCTGCGGCTACCTTTATTATCCCGAACCCTTCGGCTTTGACCGCGCCGAATGGCCCCATATCGACGCCTGGCTGACGCGCCTTAGCGAAACACCCGGCTGGAAACACCCCTATGATCTGATGCCCGGCAACCCGTCGGACCGAGCTTGAGGAGATACTTATGACCGAAGCTTATATCTATGACGCGATCCGCACCCCGCGCGGAAAGGGCCGCAAGGACGGCTCCCTGCACGAGGTGACCTCGGTGCGACTGTCCGCGCTGACCCTGAACGCCCTGAAGGCGCGCAACAATCTGGACGGTCACGCCGTCGAGGACGTGATCTGGGGCAACGTCACCCAGGTGATGGAACAGGGCGGCTGCCTTGCACGCACCGCGGTTCTGGCCTCGGATCTGGACGAAAGCATTCCGGGCCTCGCCATCAACCGTTTCTGCGCCTCGGGCATGGAGGCCGTGAACCTGGCCTCCAACCAGGTGAAGGGCGGCGCAGGCAAGGCCTATATCGCAGGCGGCGTTGAGATGATGGGCCGCGTTGCCATGGGCAGCGATGGCGCGGCCATCGCCGTGGATCCCTCGGTTGCAATGGAAACCTATTTCGTCCCGCAAGGCATCTCGGCCGATATCATCGCCACAGAATACGGCTTTTCGCGTGAGCAGGCCGATGCGCTGGCCGTTGAATCGCAGCGGCGCGCCAAGGAAGCCTGGGACGATGGCCGTTTCGACAAGTCGGTGATCGCCGTCACCGATCAGAACGGTCTGACCATTCTGGATCGCGACGAATACATGCGCCCCCAGACCGACATGCAGAGCCTTGGTGCGCTGAACCCTTCGTTCCAGATGATGGGTGAACAGATGCCCGGCTTTGATGCTGTGGCAAAGCTGAAGTACCCGCACCTGGAGCGGATCAACCATATCCACCACGCGGGCAACTCCTCTGGCATCGTCGATGGCGCTGCCGCCGTTCTGATCGGCAACAAGGAGTTCGGCGAGGAATACGGCCTGAAACCCCGCGCGCGCATCAAGGCGACGACCAAGATCGGCACCGATCCCACCATCATGCTGACCGGCCCCGTGCCCGCAACGCAGAAGATCCTTGCCGACAACGGCATGGCGATCGGCGACATCGACCTGTTCGAAGTGAACGAAGCCTTTGCCTCGGTCGTGCTGCGCTTCCAGCAGGCGTTTGACGTGGACCCTGCCATCGTGAACCCCAACGGCGGCTCCATCGCCATGGGCCACCCGCTGGGCGCCACCGGCGCGATGATCATCGGCACGCTGCTGGACGAGTTGGAGCGCACCGACAAGGAAGTTGGTCTCGCGACACTCTGCATCGCATCCGGCATGGGCGCGGCCACCATCATCGAGCGCGTCTGATGCCCAAGCTGAACCTGGCCGATATCCCCTGGCGGACCGGCTCCGCCTACCCCGGCAAGCTGGCAGAGGCGGTTGCAGGCCGCTCCAGCCAGCGTCTGGGGGATGCAGGTGGGCTGACGCAGTTCGGGGTCAATCTGGTTCAGCTGGAACCGGGTGGCCTGTCGTCCTTGCGCCATTACCACATGGAGCAGGACGAATTCCTGATGGTCACATCCGGGGTCTGCACCCTGATCGATGATCACGGGGAAACCGAGCTGCACCCCGGCGACTGCGCCACATTCCCTGCGGGTGAGGCCAACGGCCATCACCTGAAAAACAACACCGACGCGCCGGCCACCTTCCTGGTGGTGGGCACGCGCACCGACACAGAGACCGCTTATTACAGCGACATAGACATGATGGTGAAGGACGACGCCAATGGCTTCAACTTCACCCGCAAGGACGGCAGCCCGCTGACGGCTGACCAGATCGGAGACGAAACATGACTGAGTTTACGCTTTCCAAGGACGCTGACGGCGTCGCAACCATCACCTGGGATGTGCCCGGCAAGACCATGAACGTGATGTCCTTTGACGGGCTCATGGAACTGGAAGCCGCCATCGACGACGCATTGGCCGATGACGCGGTCAAGGGCATCGTGATCACCTCGGGCAAGGAAGGCTCCTTTGCCGGCGGCATGGACCTGAACCTGCTGGCGGTGATGAAGGAAGAAGCCGGAGACGATCCCGCACGCGGCGTTTTTGACGGCATCATGAAAATGCATGCCCTGCTGCGCAAGATCGAGCTGGCAGGCATGGACCCCAAGACCAAGAAGGGCGGCAAGCCGATTGCCACCGCCCTGCCCGGCACCGCCGCGGGCATCGGCATGGAGCTGCCGCTGTCCACGCATCGCATCTTTGCCGCGGAAAACCCCAAGGCGAAATATGGCCTGCCGGAAATCCTGATCGGTATCTTCCCCGGCGCCGGCGGTACCACCCGCATGGTACGCAAGGTGGGCGCCATCGCAGCCGCACCGCTGCTGCTCGAAGGCAAGATGCTGGACGCGAAAAAGGCCAAGGGCGCTGGCTACATCGATGAGATCGCAGCCGATCCCGTCGCCGCCGCGAAAGAATGGGTGCTGAATGCCAAACCCACCGATCTGGTGAAACCCTGGGACGCAAAAGGCTACAAGATGCCCGGCGGCGCGCCCTATCACCCGGCTGGTTTCATGAACTTCGTCGGCGCCTCCGCAATGATCAACGGCAAGACCCAAGGTGCCTTCCCGGCGGCCAAGGCGCTTCTATCGGCAGTCTATGAAGGCGCGCTCGTCGATTTCGACACAGCGCTCAAGATCGAGGCCCGCTGGTTCACCTCCGTGATCATGAACCCCTCGTCGGGCGCGATGATCCGTTCGCTGTTCCTCAACAAGGAAGCCCTGGAAAAAGGCGCCGTGCGGCCCAAGGACGTGCCGGATCAGCGGGTAAAGAAATTGGGCGTTCTGGGTGCGGGCATGATGGGCGCAGGCATCGCGCTGGTTTCGGCGCAGGCCGGTATGGAAGTGGTTCTGGTGGACCGCGATCAGGCCGCAGCCGACAAGGGCAAGGCCTATACCGAAGCCTATCTCGACAAGGGCATCAAGCGCGGCAAGGTCACTGCCGAGAAGAAAGAGGCGATGCTGGGCCTGATCAACGCAACGCCGGATCTGGACGCGTTGAAGGGCTGCGATCTGATCATCGAAGCGGTCTTCGAAGATCCGGCCGTCAAGGCCGAGATGACCCAGAAGGTCGAGGCAATCATCCCCGAGGATTGTATCTTTGCCTCCAACACCTCGACCCTACCGATCACCGATCTGGCCAAGGCGTCGAGCCGTCCTGAGCAGTTCATCGGCATCCACTTCTTCTCTCCGGTTGAGAAGATGCTGCTGGTTGAGATCATCAAGGGCAAGGAAACCGGCGATCGCGCGGTGGCCAAGGCGCTCGACTATGTGCGTCAGATCCGCAAGACCCCGATCGTGGTGAATGATGCGCGTTTCTTCTACGCCAACCGCTGCATCATTCCCTATATCAACGAAGGTCTGCGCATGATCACCGAGGGCGTGTCGCCCGTGCTGATCGACAATGCGGCGCGTCAGCTGGGCTTCCCGGTGGGTCCGATCCAGCTCAACGACGAGACCTCGATCGACCTGGGTGCCAAGATCGCCCGCGCGACCAAGGCTGCCATGGGCGATGCCTATCCCGACAGCCCGGCGGATGATCTGATCTTCTGGATGGAAGGACTGGGTCGTCTGGGCCGCAAATCCAATGCCGGCTTCTTCGACTATGACGAAAAGGGCAAGCGGGTTGAATACTGGAAAGGCATGCAGGAAAAATACCCGCTGGCCGAAGACCAGCCCGATCTGATCGAAGTGCAGGAACGCCTGATGTTTGCGCAGGTGCTGGAAGCCGTGCGCGCGCTGGAAGAAGGCGTTCTGATGGATATCCGCGAAGGCGACGTGGGCGCGATCCTGGCCTGGGGCTTTGCGCCTTGGTCAGGCGGCCCGCTCAGCTGGCTCGACATCATCGGCACGCCCTATGCTGCCGAACGCTGCGATCAGCTGACCGAAGCCTACGGTGAGCGCTTCACCTGCCCGGCGCTGCTGCGGGAGATGGCGGAGAAGGGACAGACCTTCTATGGCCGGTTCAATCCGGATGCAGCCGCCGCTGCTTAAGATTGGGTATTTGAAAAAAGAAATGGCCGACCCGAAACCGGGTCGGCCATTTTTGTTTCTTGGTAAGGCTCTATAGTAAAATAAAAGCCCTGACCGGCTCACCCAGTTTTTTATCGGGCGAAACCTCAGATCAGGGACGGAGCTCCCGAAGGGTCAATCGTGGGGCCAGCACCGAAACCCCCAAGTTGCTCTGCGGCAGCCATGGCCAGCACAAGATCGCGCGCCTCGGCTGCCGACAGTACATTGTAGAACTCAGGTGCGGCGGCGCCATTCAGCAGATCGCCTTGCATCGGTGCAAAGCCAAGGAAGCCAGCCTCCAGATAGATCACCTCGTCCCGGGCAAAGCGGGGGATGATCAACTCCATCCGCTCGCCTGGATGCAGGCGGCGGATACCGCGATAGCCGTCCAGCGCACAGGCGGGAACCACGGCAAAGGGATCGCCATGGGCGTCCTCGACCAGATCACTTTCTATCAGAACGCCCTGATCCGGCATCAGATACATCGGCACGCGGTTGTTCAGCGCGTCCTGCGGCACCAGCAGTGGGCAGAACACCGGATCCACGTCGCCTTCACCCACCAGCACCGTTTCGCGCCGCACTTCGACCAGTGGCTGCATGCCATGATCAAAGGTCAAAAGCTGGTCGCCGACAGTCAACGCCTCGACCGGGCGCCAGCCCAGGTTCGACGCCGCATGGGTTCCAGCCAGAAAACCACCCTGCCCAACCGACACCATCGGCGCCGCGCCCTCGGAAAAAGGGTTGCTGCGTTTCTGGAACCAATCAAGCATCTGCGATCCTTTCCGGCCTTTCGGTCCGGGGTGCCTGTCCCCTGCGCCGTTTTGCCTGTTACATCCGTTTCGCGCGGGCGGTCTTGCCCGTCTTAAACAGAGGTAAAGGTTAAACGTTAAAAGAATATTCAAATTGTTCGATTTCTTCAGCGCAGCTTGCCGCCAGTGCAGCGCGACTTTGCGGATCGTAATATTCCCGCCAATCCCGCGCCCGGACCGAGGCATTGGCCCGCTCTAGGTCCAGCCGAAAGCCGAGATGATCAAACAGTGGCTCAGCATCCTTTTCAAAATACTCGATACGGATATAGGCCTGACACTGTTCGCTCCCGTCCGCATGGCGCATGTAGGAACGCGGCGGATGCGCACGAAACGCCGAAAGCGTATCGGAATGCAGGATAAATTCGCGGAAACCCAAGGCCTTGGATCGCGTGACTGCGGGATGATCGAACGTCTGGTCCCGCAGCCAGTGGTAATAGCTGACCGCCCGATCAAAGGGATTGCGCACCAGAGTAAAGGCAAAAAGCCCCCTCATCTGGTCCTCTGGCAGCAGCCCTTCGATATCTGCGAGGGTGGAATGTTTCCACAACCTACCCCGCGTCTGCACGTCCTTCAGCCGCCGCCGCCGGTTGCGCGCCTTGGGCGTATCCCCCAGCATCATGTCGTCCTTCATCGCCCGCGCCTCCAGCGCCAACGACAAAGAGGTGCCCCCGGTTTTTGGGATATGGATAAAAACGAAGTTGCGGCCGGGGGACAGGATCATGACACCAGCCTATGCAGTCCCGCGGGAAAAGAAAACGGCGGACCGCTGCGGTTTACGATCCGCGCAGGGCCAGTGTCGCCCCGGCCAGCACAATCAGTCCGATCCCCGCCATCTGCAGCAGATCCAGCGTCTGACCGAACACAAGCCAGGCAAAGGCGGGTCCGACGATGATCACCGAATATTCGAAGACTGCAACATAAGACGCCTCGCCCTGCTGATAGGCCTTGGTGATCAGGAACACCCCGACGACCGAAGCCATCCCCTGCAGCAGCAGCCAATGCGAAATCTCCCACACTGGCCAGACCCAGCCCCGGGTCACAAACCCATCGGCGCCCTCGGCCACCGGCAACGGCCAGATCGCCAGCCCGCCTAGGGCCACAGCCCCGATCACCGCCTGCGCCAGCAGCATGGCAAACAACATCGACACCGTGCTTTCGCCCCGGCACATCAGCCCGGTCGCCATAGATCCCAGCGCGTAGAACAGCCCGCCACAGACCGGCAGCAGGATCAGCCAGTCGAAATCGGACAGGTCCGGCTGCAACACGCACAGCACACCGACAAACCCCAGCACCACCGCCCCGATGCGGACCGGGCCAATACGGTGCTTCAGGAACAGCACCGAGATCAGCACGATCAGGATCGGCGAGGTGAAGAGCCCGGCCAGCGCCTGCGCCAGCGGCATCAGCGCGACGGCTGAAAAGTAGAACACCATCGACACCGCCACCAGAAAGCCCCGCAGCGCCACCGGCCCCAGCCGCTGAGGCCGTAGCCTGCCCAGGCCGGCACGCATCATGACCCAGATCAACGGCAGGGTGATGACCGTACGCAAAAAGTAGAACTGCCAGATTCCGATCTGCTCCGCCATGAGCGGCACGGCATTGTCACTGATACCGATGATGGCCATGGCGGCCAGCATCGCCTGCGCGGCTGTGGTCTGGCTGCCTGCCACGCCGGGGGGAATGGTCAATTGTTTCATATCTCTTTCAATGAAAGTAACTTTCGGCAATATCTGTCCTCTAAGCGACACGGCGCAGAATCATGGGAGGAAAATTCATGGGCTGGATGCAGGATGAAACGGGACTCGACAAAAATGCGGCAAACTATGTTCCGCTGACCCCGCTGTCGCATCTGCGCCGGGCCGCGCATGTGTTTTCGGACGTTCCGGCGGTGGTCTATGGCAAGCACCGCAAGACCTATGCCGCCTATTATGATCGCTGCACCCGGCTGGCCTCGGCGCTGGCGGGGATGGGCGTGAAACCAGGCGATGTGGTCGCAACGCTGATCCCCAACCTGCCCGCCCAGGCCGAAGCGCATTTTGGCGTGCCCGCCTGCGGCGCCGTCCTCAACACCATCAACACCCGCCTGGATGTGGACACGGTCGCCTATATCTTTGAGCATGGCGAGGCCAAGGTCGCACTGGTGGACAGCGAATTCCTGGCCCTCGCCGAAGCGGCCAAGGAGCGGATGGAGGGCGACGGACCGATCCTGATCGAAGTGCCGGACACCGAGGCTGGTTTCACCGCTTCTGGCCGCTATTCCGTTTATGAGGACGTGCTAGGCAATGCAGCGCATGATTTCGACTGGATCATGCCCGAGGACGAATGGGAAAGCCTGGCGCTGAACTATACCTCTGGCACCACGGGACGGCCCAAGGGGGTCGTCTATCATCACCGCGGCGCCTACCTGATGACCATGGGCACGGTGATCTCCTGGCGCATGGTGATGCACCCGGTCTACCTGACCATCGTGCCACTGTTTCACTGCAACGGCTGGAACCACACATGGATGATGCCGGTTCTGGGCGGCACGCTGGTCTGCTGCCGCAACATTACCGCGTCTGCTGTCTATAACGCGATTGCGGATGAAGGCGTCACCCATTTCGGCGGCGCGCCCATTGTGCTCAACACCATCGTCAACGCCAAGGAAGAGGACCGCCGCGACTTTGACCACACGGTCGAGGTCTTTACCGCCGGCGCCCCGCCTGCCCCGGCAACGCTGGAGAAAATCGAAAAGCTCGGCTTTCACGTGACGCAGGTCTATGGCCTCACCGAGACCTATGGCCATGTCACCGAATGCCTGTGGAAAGGCGGCAGCTGGGACACGCTGGACCAGCAGGGCCGCGCCGCGATCAAGGCGCGTCAGGGCGTTGCCTTCCCGATGATGGACCATATCACCGTCGTGGATGACGACATGCATCAGATCCCGATGAATGCCAAGGATCAGGGCGAAATCGTCATGCGCGGCAATTCGGTGATGAAGGGGTATCTGAAAAACCCCGAAGCCACCGCCGAGAGCTTCAAAGGTGGCTACTTCCATTCGGGCGATATCGCGATCCAGCACCCCGACGGCTATATCCAGATCGCCGACCGTGCCAAGGACATCATCATTTCGGGCGGCGAGAATATCTCCTCGGTCGAGGTAGAGGGCGTGCTGATGGCACACCCGGATGTCAATCTGGCTGCCGTTGTGGCCAAGCAGGACGACAAATGGGGAGAGGTTCCCTGCGCCTTTGTCGAACTGAAAGAAGGCGCATCTGTGGATGAGGCCGGGCTGATCGCCTTCTCCCGCGAGACGCTGGCTGGGTTCAAGGCGCCCAAAAAGGTGGTGTTCCAGGAGTTGCCCAAGACATCGACCGGGAAAATCCAGAAATTTGAGCTGCGCAAGATCGCAAACGGTCAATAATATCGGCACCGGCGGGCCTGCCCGTCGGTTGCCTCTTGCATTCGCCAAGTCCTATTCTTATTTTTGAATATGAAGGCGCCGCACGGCGCGCGTATCAGAAAGGATAAGACATGACGATCAACAAAGCGGTTATGGCGCTTGCCGGTTTCATGGTGTTGCTGTCCGTGGTGCTGACGCAATTTGTATCGCCCAACTGGGTCTGGCTGACGGTCTTTGTCGGCGCCAACCTGTTTCAATCGGCCTTCACCGGCTTTTGCCCGGCGGCGATGATCTTTGCCCGTATGGGTTTGAAACCCGCGTGAGGCACGGCGGTCGCTAAGGCACCCCACTGAGTTGTGAAATCTGCGGCAAAGCGGTTTGCTGCCTTGCCGTGAGGCATGCTATCCTGCGGCAAACAGAACAACCGCAATGATACGGGCAGGCTGAATGACCGCACTCAGGGACTTCGAACGGCTGGAGGCTGCGGGTTTGTGGCGCGCAGCCCCTGATGCGCAGCGCCGGGATGTGATCATCTCGGTTGGGGATGCGACCCTCACCATTACCGACATGAGCGACCGCCCTCTGGCGCATTGGTCCTTGGCGGCGGTCGAACGTGCCAACCCCGGCGAATTCCCGGCGATCTTTCATCCCGATGGCGATCCCGGTGAAACGCTGGAGATCGCAGAAGATGAAACCACCATGCTCGAGGCGATCGACAAGGTGCGGGCCGCCATTGATAGGCGCCGTCCGCATCCCGGGCGCCTGCGCGCGGCAAGCGTCCTTGCCAGTCTGGTCGTCCTTGCGCTGGTGGTATTTCTATGGCTGCCGAGCGCGCTGCAGAACCACGCCGTCAGCGTTGTGCCCGATATCAAGCGCAAGGCGCTGGGTCAGGCGCTGCTTGGGCGGATTGAGCGGGTTACCGGTCAGGCCTGCAGCACGGCGGACACGGTGCCCATTCTGGAAAAACTCGCGCTGCGCACAGGCGTGCGCCGTCTTGTTGTGTTCCGCTCCGGCCTCGCCACCAGCCTGCACCTGCCGGGTGGTATCGTTCTTTTGAACCGGACGTTTGTCGAGGATCACGAAGACCCTGCCGTGGCAGCAGGAGCCGTTTTGGCCGAACGGGCCCGGGCCGAGGCGCAGGACCCGCTGGCAGAACTGCTGGCATCAGGCGGTGTGCTGGCCTCTTTCCGGCTTCTGACCACGGGACAGCTGAAACGCGAGACACTCGATCACTATGTTGAAACGGTTCTCAGCACACCGCGCCCCGAGGTTGCGGATGAGACGCTGCTGGCCGAATTTGCCCGCACCGCGATCCCGTCCACCCCTTACGCCTATGCGCTAGATATCACCGGAGAGACCACCATCGGGCTGATCGAGGCCGATCCGATGGCAGGCCGGGTTCTGGAACCGGTTCTCAATGACCGCGACTGGGTGCGCCTACAGAACATCTGCAGCTAACCCCAGGAAGACACAAAAACGCCCGGGCCAACGGCCCGGGCGCAATGGATTTCCCTGCGCGTAATATGCGAGTTAGCCCGCCATGAGCTCCTGACCAAAATCATCGTCATAGCCCTGCCCCGAGAGATCCCAATCACCATGGGCACTGGGCGTTGGAGCCGAAGCGAAAGACGAAGACGAGGGTTTGAACTGCGCCACCAGCTGCGCCAGCTCGGTCGCGGCCTGCTGCAACGACTTGCCTTGCTCACTGGATTTCAGAACCATGCTCGCGTTCTGCTGCGTCACCCTGTCCAGCTCGGTCATGCCCGAGTTGATCTCGGAGATGGTCGAGGCCTGCTCACCGGATGACTCCGCGATCTGGCTGGCCAGGGTCGACACCGACTGGATCTTGGTGATGATTTCGTCCAGAGATTTACCAGCCTCATCAACCAGTTCCACGCCGATCTTGACCTTTTCCGAGCTGCTCTGGATCAGTTCCCGGATTTCATTCGCCGAATTGGCCGACTTCAGCGCCAGCGACCGCACTTCGGAGGCCACCACGGCAAAACCACGGCCGGCCTCGCCCGCGCGCGCCGCCTCAACCCCAGCATTCAGCGCCAGCAGATTGGTCTGGAACGAGATATCGTCGATCACGCTGTTGATCTCCGAAATCTTGCCCGAGGCCTCATTGATCTCCTGCATGGCCACGACGGTCCGCTTCACGATATCGCCGCTGCGCATCGCCTCGCTGGTGGTTTCGGCGATGGTGCCTTCCACGGCCTTGGTCTGTTCGGTGGCGGATTGAACATTGGAGGTGATATTGTCCAGTGCAGCCGCAGTTTCTTCCAGGGTCGCCGCCTGATTTTCGGTGCGGCGGGACAGTTCGTCCGTGCCAACTGCCATCTCGCCGATCTGACCTTCGATATCTCCGACCGTGCTCAGCACCCGCCCGATCACGTCATCCAATGCTTCGGCAGTCTGGTTAAAATCGGAGCGTAGCGCGGCATATTCGGCGCTCATTTCCTTGGTGATCCGGTACCCGAGGTTGCCCTTGGACAGGTTGTTCAGACCGTTCGCCAGCTCCTGAACGACATCCGCCTGCTCCTTCGCGGCAGCGCGGGACTGCCCCTCCAGCTCGGCATTGGCGCGCATCGCCTCGACGAATTCGACGACCGCAGCGGCCAGACGGCCCAGCTCGTCGCCACGCGATTTTTCAGGCACCGCGCTGTCAGTATCGCCATTGCGCAGCGCATCGATACGATCAACGATCCGGTCCAGCGGACGGGTCACCGAGGCCGCCGAGAAATAGACGATCAGGCCAATTGCAAGACAGATCGCAAGACCGATGACCGCAGACTGCAGATAGAGCGCAGAAACGGTGCCCTGGATCGCGCTGTTGTCAAAACCCATCACCATTTCACCCACAACGGTGCCATCGGTGAGGGAGATCGGAAACTTGACGTAGACCACTTGATTGACCTCGGTGGTCTTCTCTTCCTGCGGATCCGCCAGCAGGGTTTCCACCGCCCCGGTAACTTCCGCGCGCCGGTCCTCGCTCACGAACACCTCGGTAAAGGTCTCACCATCGACCACGACCTGCGCGAACAGAGCGTTTTCCATATCCGCCACGCCCTGGATCACCCCCTGCGCCGCATCACTGTTGAAATCCCAGACCGCCGCAGCGACCGGAGGCCCGACAAACCGTTGCGCCAGCCCGACCTCATCCTCGAAGGCGTCAATCAAGGCGCTGCTGTGCTTGGACGCCCAGAAGACGGTGTAAGCAATGTTCGATACAACAATGCAGGCGAGGATGGGCAGCAGCAGTTTCTTCTTGATGGACATGCCCAAGAAACGTGAAAGCTGGCGTTTCATTATGGTGCTCCGGTTTGGTGACGAACGTGTCAGTGATCTTGAGGCCAGGCTGCATGCAGAGCTGCGTACACCCCCGGCAAGCAGGGTTCCGGGTTCAAAAATTCTTTTTGGAGGCGCCACGCATGGCGCCCCGTTTTCCCGAAGGAGAGGTTTTGCGCCTGCCACACGCAAAGGGGGCGTTCCCCCGCGAAGGCAGATTGCACAGGGTGGCAGGCGCGGGCCGGGTTAGACCGACACGCCTGCCACCGCTGCGGATCAGAAGGACATGTAGTTGTCTTCCAGCGCGTCCCGGTATTTGTCGGTCCAGCGGGTGTTGATCTCCTGGATGGTCCCATCTGCTTCCAGCTCACCAAAGCAGCGGTCGAAATCAGCAGCAATCGCCGGATCCCGGAAGCTCATGACATAGGGGCTGGGTTCAAAGATGGCGCGGAATTCAAGCGGCTGGCTGGCGTCGACACCAGCGGAAGAACCAGCTTCCTGCAGTTGGCGGCTGAACTCTGCGAAAAGCATGCCATCGCCCAGAATGCCATCGACCCGCTTGCCATAGAGCAGCTTGCTCTGGGTCTTCTGGTCAGCCATCTCGCGATAGGATTTGAAGCCTGCGGTTGCCCCATCCAGACCGGGAATGATGTTGCTCGCGCCCTCAAAGGCCACGATGTTCCAGCCATCCAGATCCGACAGCGCATCGGCCTGCTGCTCTGAAGAGGTCAGGAACGAAACACCATTCTGATAGTTGATGTAGGTCTTGGTTTGAGTCCCGGCTGTGGGCATGCCCAGCGGCACGGTGGCCACCGCATCACCAGACCCTTTTTCGAAGGACTGCCAGTGACGGGTAAAGGGCTGCACCTTGAAAACAGCGCTGTGGCCGCAGTGCCCCAGAACCGCCGAGATAATCTCAGCCTCGCGCCCGGTGCCATCCTGATTGATCATCGGAGGCAGATCACCGGCCATGACTGTAATTTCGGCCGCTACTGCGGGATTAGAAAAGACGAGAAGAGACGCAGACACACATGCTGCAATTCCGAACTTCATACTTCGCTCCTGGTATTGAGTACCAAGCCAAAGAAGTCGATTCGTCTTAACGGGTGCTTATCACTCACACGCCTGTAGGTTGCAAAAAAGGTCATAACTTCGCGAAAAATTGACCTGCACATAAAATGTGCATCAATGTGGAAGCGCCTCGAAAGCGTTACGAAATTTTATTTCCAAAACAAGCCGCACTTTGAATACTTACGTCTCCTTGGCGGGTTAACGTATTCCTGCGCAAACAGAGATAGTCGGCCGCCGAAGGCAATACGCCAATAGAAAACGGGCCCCAAATGGTGCCCGCTGTCCTTCTTCAATTAAGACCGCGCCTTACTCTGCCGCTTCGGCGTAGTCCTCCAGCGGCGGGCAGGTGCAGATCAGATGGCGGTCGCCATAGACATTGTCGACCCGGTTGACCGGTGGCCAGTATTTGTCGACGCGGAAGGCGCCCGGCGGGAAGCAGCCCTGTTCGCGGCTGTAGGGACGGTCCCAATCCTTGACCAGATCCTCCATCGTGTGCGGTGCGTGTTTCAGCGGGTTGTTCTCCCCGTCGATACGGCCTTCCTCGATGTCGCGGATCTCTTCGCGGATCGACAGCATGGCCTCACAGAACCGGTCCAGTTCGGCTTTGGTTTCGGATTCCGTCGGCTCCACCATCAGGGTACCTGCCACCGGCCAGCTCATCGTCGGGGCGTGAAAACCGCTGTCCATCAGACGTTTGGCAACATCGTCCACGGTGACATGAGCACTGTCCGCATAGGGGCGCGTGTCCAGGATACACTCATGCGCGACGCGGCCCGAGGGACCTTTATACAGGACGTCGTAGGCCCCTTCGAGCCGCTTGGCGATGTAGTTGGCGTTGAGGATCGCCACCCGCGTCGCCTGGGTCAGACCGGCGCCCCCCATCATCAGGCAATAGGCCCAGCTGATGGTCAGGATCGAAGCCGATCCGAAGGGCGCACCCGACACCGGACCTTCTTCGCCGCCGGTTTCGGGATGGCCCGGCAGGTGCGAGACGAGGTGCGATTTCACACCGATCGGTCCCATGCCGGGGCCGCCGCCGCCATGCGGGATGGCAAAGGTCTTGTGCAGGTTCAGGTGGCTGACATCGCCGCCCAGATCACCGGGACGGGACAGGCCGACCATGGCGTTCATATTGGCGCCGTCGATATAGACCTGACCGCCCAGATCATGGGTAATCTTGCAGACCTCATGCACGGTTTCCTCGAACACGCCGTGGGTCGAGGGATAGGTAATCATGCAGCCCGCAAGGTTGTCGCGGTGCTTTTCCGCCTTGGCCCGGAAATCGTCGAGGTCGATATCACCGTTCTCGGCCGATTTCACCACCACGACCTTCCATCCGACCATCTGCGCCGAGGCCGGGTTGGTGCCATGCGCCGAGACCGGGATCAGGCAGATGTTGCGGTGCCCTTCGCCACGCGCCCGGTGGTAGGCTGCAATGGTCAGAAGACCGGCGTATTCGCCCTGCGCGCCGGAGTTCGGCTGCATCGAAATCGCGTCATAACCTGTGATCTGACACAGTTTGTCGGACAGATCCGTCACCATCTCGCCATAGCCTTCGGTCTGGTCTGCCGGGGCAAAGGGGTGGATATGGGCGAACTCGGGCCAGCTGAGCGGCATCATCTCGGCTGCAGCATTCAGCTTCATGGTGCAGGAACCCAGCGGGATCATCGCCCGGTCCAGCGCCAGATCGCGATCCGCAAGACGACGCATATAGCGCATCATCTCAGTCTCAGCCCGGTTCATGTGGAAGATCGGATGGGTCAGGTAGTCCGAGGTCCGATGCAGGTTCTCTGGCACCCGGTATTCCGGGGTGAAATCGTCATCCTTGCGGACAATCCCGAAGGCGCGCCAGACGGCTTCGATGGTTTCCGGACGGGTGGTTTCATCCAGCGTGATGCCAACCCGGGTCTCACCAACGCGGCGCAGGTTGACACCTTCGTCGACCGCGGATTTCAGGACTGCCGCCTGCAACGGGCCCACATCAACGGTGATGGTGTCAAAGAACACCTTGGGATCGACCTTGAAGTTCGCCTCTTCCAGCCCTTTGGCCAGACGTACGGTCTTGCGGTGGATACGCTGTGCAATCGCCTTCAGCCCCTTGGGACCATGGAAGACGCCATACATCGAGGCCATCACAGCCAGCAGCGCCTGCGCGGTACAAACGTTCGAGGTCGCCTTTTCGCGGCGGATGTGCTGTTCGCGGGTCTGCAGCGACAGGCGGTATGCCTTGTTGCCATGGGCATCGACCGAGACGCCGACGATCCGGCCCGGCATCGCGCGCTTGTAGGCGTCCTTGGTCGCCATATAGGCCGCGTGCGGCCCGCCTGCCCCCATCGGCACGCCAAACCGCTGGGTCGAGCCGACAGCGATATCGGCGCCCATGGCACCGGGCTCTTTCAGCAGCGTCAGCGCCAGCGGGTCGGCAGTGACCACGGCGATTGCCTTGTGCGCGTGCAGCTTTTCGATATGGGGGGTGAAATCGGTCACGTGACCATAGGTGCCGGGATACTGGAAGATGGCGCCAAACACCTGCTCGGGGTCCATCTTCTCCGGATTGCCGACGATCACCTCGATGCCCAGCGGTTCGGCGCGGGTCTTGATCACCGCGATGTTCTGCGGGTGGCAGTCGCGGTCGACGAAAAACGCCTTGGCCTTGGATTTGGCAACCCGCTGCGCCATGGTCATCGCTTCGGCGGCGGCAGTCGCCTCATCCAGAAGCGAGGCATTCGCAATTTCCAGACCAGTCAGATCGGAAATCATCGTCTGGAAATTCAACAGCGCCTCAAGTCGGCCCTGCGAGATTTCGGGCTGATAGGGGGTGTAGGCCGTGTACCAGGCCGGGTTTTCCAGAATGTTGCGCTGGATCGCGGGCGGGGTCACCGTGCCATGATAGCCCTGCCCGATCAGCGAGGTCATCACCTTGTTCTTTTGTGCGACTTCGCGCATGTGGAAAAGCAGCTCGCGCTCGGACAGCGGGCGACCAAAATCCAGCGCAGCCTTTTGCCGGATCGACGCCGGAACGGTGTCGTCGATCAGCGCATCCAGACTGTCGGCGCCCACGACGCGCAGCATCTCGTCCATCTCCTCGGGAGACGGGCCGATGTGGCGGCGGTTGGCAAAGTCATACGGCAGGTAGTCCGTCGGTTCAAAAGACATGAGGCACCCCTTCAGGTTCATGTTTCAGGCACAACCCTATCATTCGGGCAGGCCCGTTCGCACAGCGCAGTGGTTCCCCGCCCCCAGATCTGGCGGCGGGGAATGAGAAATCAGCCGATGAACGCCTTGTAACCGGCTTCGTCCATGTAATCGTCCATCGGAGACAGATCGGACGGTTTGATCTTGAAGAACCAGGCTTCGCCTTCGGGGTCTTCGTTGACCTTGCCCGGCTCATCCGCGATGGCTTCGTTGATCTCGACGATCTCGCCGTCCAGCGGCGACAGGATGTCCGAGGCGGCCTTGACGGATTCGATCACCACGATCTCTTCGTCCTTGGTCACTTCGCTGCCGACCTCGGGCAGTTCGACGAACACCACATCGCCCAACTGTTCAGCCGCATGGGCGGTGATGCCCACGGTGATGATCTCGCCTTCGGCCTGCAGCCACTCGTGTTCTTCGGTATATTTCATGTCCACTTTCCCTTTGAACAAACGCGCCTGTTTTTCTGTTTCAGCGCTTGAAGTTGGCCGCCACGAAAGGCAGCGTTGCAACGGTGACAGGCGCGCGTTTACCGCGCAGCTCGCCATAGATACGGGTGCCGGGCGTGGCCATGTCCGCAGGGACATATCCCATCGCCACCGGGCCGCCCTCGGTGGGGCCAAAGCCGCCAGAGGTGATCTTGCCGATGGGCGCGCCGCCCTCGGGTTCGGCAAACAGCTCCACACCTTCGCGCATCGGCGCGCGACCATCGGGTTTCAGGCCCACACGGCGCATGGCCGGCCCCTCTGCCATCTCGGCAAAGACATGCGCGGCGCCCGGAAAACCACCTTCGCGGTCGCCGCCGGGGCGACGCACCTTCTGGATGGCCCAGGTGAGCGAGGCCGCCGCCGGGCGGGTCTCTGCGTCAATGTCATGGCCGTAAAGGCACAGACCGCCTTCAAGGCGCAGGGAGTCCCGCGCGCCAAGGCCAATCGGCTCTACATCAGCGTGCGCCAGCAGGCGGCGGGCAAACGCTTCGGCCTGGTCTGCAGGTACGGAGATCTCATAGCCATCCTCGCCCGTGTAGCCCGAGCGGGAGACCCAGATTTCGACCCCATCTGCATCCAGCGTGGCCACATCCATGAAGGTCATATCGGCGGCGGCGGGAACAATTGAAGACAACACGGCCTCTGCCGCAGGGCCTTGCAGGGCCAGAAGCGCCCGGTCATTAATGGGGGTAACAGTCACAGCCGGTTCCAGCGCCGACTTCATGCGGGCGATATCGGCCTCTTTACAGGCAGCATTCACGACCACGAACAGGTGATCACCGCGATTGGCGAACATCAGATCGTCCTCGATGCCGCCCTGATCGTTGGTGAACAAACCATAGCGCTGGCGCCCTTCCTTGAGGCCCAGCACGTCCATCGGTACCAGCGTTTCGAATGCCTCGGCCACCGCCGCATAGCTCGCGCCGGTCAGGATCACCTGCCCCATGTGGCTGACATCAAAAAGGCCCGCCTTGGCGCGGGTGTGCTTGTGCTCGCCCATGATGCCCATGGGATACTGCACCGGCATCAGATACCCGGCAAAAGGCACCATCTTGCCACCCAGCTCTTCATGCAGGGCAAACAAAGGCGTCTTTTTCAAATCAGACGTGGTTTCATCAGACATGCGTGTCCGTCCCGTTGTCACGGCCGGTCCGATCCATCTGTTCGAATGGGTCCGGCATCCAAGTTCTGCGCAGATTTCGCCTGCACACTTCGATGCCCCCTCTGTCCCTTGCGCCTGAGATCGCTATCCCTTCGGCGCCCCGGTACCTACGCCGGGGTCTCTCCAGAGTTTATTGCGTAGGCGGTCCCTTTGGCCTGAGAGTTTCCGGGGCGGTTGCTCCTTCGGCACCGGTTGGAGCGAGGTGATTCCGCTCCGCTGCGGTTCTCCCGTCTGCGCGCCCCCGAAGCTAACAGCGTGCCGCCCGCCGTTCAAGACGCAAACGGCAGCAATACTGTCGCTTTCAAGGAAGTTTGATGCCGATTTCAGAACAGGTTGAAATATTCGGCCTGTTCCCATTCGCTGATGGTGTTCAGGTAACGATCCCATTCGAAGCGCTTGAGATGGGACAGATACCCCGTGAAGCCCTCCCCCAGAACGCCACTGAACAGATCGCTCCCTGCCTCGAATGCCGCCAGCGCCGCGCCCAGCGATTTCGGCAATTCCTGCGCCCCCTCGCCATAGGGAGAGGTCGTGGGCAACGGCGCCTTGAGCCCCGCCGCAATTCCATCGCCGCCCGCGATCAGCTGCGCGGCAAAGGCGTAATAGGGGTTTGCGGAACTGTCCGGCGCGCGGTTTTCGATCCGGCTCGCGGGATCGCCGGGCGCCATCAGCCCGCGCAGCATGGCGCCGCGGTTGTCGGCGCCCCACTGGATCCGGTTCGGCGCCAACTGGAACGGCATATAGCGTTTGTAGCTGTTGACCGTCGGTGCGATCATCAGCGACGACGCCTCCGCATGGGTCAGCAGCCCGGCGATCCAGCCCGACGCGTCGGCGCTAAGGCTGCCATCCGCCTGCGGCATGAACAGGTTGCGGCCCGTAGCGATATCCTGCAGCGACTGATGCACATGCCAGCCGTTGGCCATGGCATTCTCCAGCCGTGGCTTGGCCATGAAGCTGGCGTGCAATCCTTCGCGCGCGCAGACCTCCTTGACCATGGTGCGGAACATCACCATCGCGTCGGCCTGTGTCACCGGATCGGCAGGGGCAAAGGTCAGCTCGACCTGGCTTGGCCCCATTTCGATCTCGACCGAGCGCACCTGCAGACCCAGCCCCTGCGCATTGCGGCGGATGAGATCCAGCACGTTTTCCATTTCGCCATAACGGGTTTCGGTCAGATACTGGTACCCCTGCGCCAGATTGCGGGTCTCAACCGGCGCGCCAGGCATGCCCGACTGACCGTGTTCGCGGGCATCACCGGTTCGCTCAAAGACCTGAAACTCCACCTCCAGCCCCAGCGTCGCAGCCATGCCCTGCCCGGCCAGCAGGTCCACCGCCGTCTGCAGCACGGTTTGCGAGGCAAAGGGAACCGGGCTGCCATCGCGCATCACCGGCGTGCAGAGGATCCAGGCCGAATGCGGCGACCACGGCAGTACGCGGAAGGTTTCCGGACGCGGCACCAGCAGCACATCACTCGCCCCCTGCATCAGGCTGGCAGGACCGTCATCTGCCTCGCTCCAGACGGGAAAGGCGGTGCGATGCGAGGTATCTTTCAACAGCAGGGTCGAAGGCACATTGAGCCCCGCAGAGAACAGGCTGTCAAAGGCGTCGGCCACGATGGTTTTGCCACGCAGGATACCGTGCTGATCGGCAAACAGAACCCGGACGGTTTCTATACCCTCTGACCTGACCCTTTGCAGCAGATCCGCCGCCCCAGCGCAGAATGCATCGGACAAGAGGCCAAGACGGGCCAGCTTGCCTGTGGAAATATCTTCGGCCATCTCGCCTCTTTCATCGCTATGCTCCCGACCCTGAGCGGGCCGAGGCTGGCTGTGGTATCGCATCGACTCCGGAACGGTTCAGACGCTCGCATCCCAAGAGCACTGGCCACGGCGCGCATCGTCTGCCTCCTCCGCCGCCTTTTGCCAATCGCCGTCCTGGGCGATCGAGTCATTGGAAATAGGCCCGAAAATGCTGCCAAGGTCCAGTCCGCCTGCCATCGGCAGATCCGCTTCGCGGCCTTCCTTCACGGCCGCAATCGCCGCCCGCAGCATACGACGGTAGCGGATGATGGCCACATCCGACTTGCCCAGATGCTCCTGCGTGCGGTCCTGAATGGCGCCCATGCTCTCAACTGCCCATTGATCGTGCACGTTGATGTCGAGCCCCATGCCCGTATAGGTCTCGCTTTCCTGCTCGGCCGGGTTATAGCCGTATTCGTTGCGCTTGTTCTTTTTCGGCGCATAGCTCGGCAGCACGTGTTCCTTGAGGCGCTGTTCGCGCATCAACTCCTTGTTCACCGGTTTGTCGAAGCTGGTGAACATCGAATACCAATAACAATTCTCGTCATCGATCGGCACGTGCCACTGGGTGATGGTCATTTCCCGGCTCATCGGAATGCAGATCGCCTCGGGGAAGATCTGGTTGGTGACCCGCACGTGGCTGCGGCCATCCTCCATGTGGCGCAGGGCGGTGATTTTCAGCCCGTGATCGGCCTCTTCCACCTGAATTTCGGGGCGCGGATAGTCGCGCAGCAACTTGGTCATCGGGATTTCGGTGTTGCCCGCCTTATCGCGGAACTGCTTGCCATAGCTGTCGGCGGGATCTTCATCCTGCAGGAACCGGTGCAGGAAAGAGGCATGCGCCGGGTCGATCCCCACTTCCATCGCCTGCAGCCAGTTGCACTCCCACAGGCCCTTGAAGGCAAAGACATGCGTATCGGGTGCCCGGAAACAGTCAAAGTTGGGGAATTCCGGCGGCTCTCCCGGCCCCATATAAGCCCAGACGATACCGTTCTTTTCGACCACCGGGTAAGACGCAGTCTGGATCTTCTCGTGCATCCGGCTGCCTTCCGGCTCACCCGGCTGCTCAACGCATTGCCCCGAACGGTTGAAATGCCAGCCATGGAAGGGGCAGCGCAGACCGTTATCCTCAAGCCGCCCATAGCACATGTCTGCGCCCCGGTGCGGACAGTGCCGCCCGATGAGGCCGAGCTTGCCCTCGGTATCGCGGAACAGCACCAGATCCTCACCCAGCAGACGCACCGGCACCACCGGGCGGCCCTGCTGCAGTTCATCCGAGAGCGCCGCAGGCTGCCAATAGCGGCGCAGCACCTCTCCGGCATCGCTCCCCTTTCCGACGCGTGTCAGACTGTCGTTGAGTTCCTGGCTGATCATGGCGGGATCCTTATTCCTGTCTGCAATAATTCGAACCGAAGGTAACAGGCTGCAACGAGTGACTTGACGAAGTTCGAAATACGCACCAATATATGTTGATACGCACAATTACTGCGCAGCCTGAGGATCGGTGTCAAGACCTGTTCCCCTTATGGCGAGCGGCTTCTTTGGGACTTCGAATGGACAAACCTCCTCAGGACCGGAACATTTCATCCAGCTTTGCCAAGGGGCTGGCCGTCATGGCGACCTTTGACGCCGAAACACCCAGCCTCACCCTGGCCGAAATCGCGCGCCGCAGCGGACAGGACCGGGCAACTGCGCGCCGGGGGGCCCTGACACTGGTGCAAGCCGGGTATCTGCGGCAGGACGGCCGCATGCTATCGTTGACGCCGCGGGTTCTGGCGCTCGCGGGCGGTTTCCTGCAGGCCAACCAGTTCGGCCACCGGGTTCAGCCGGTGCTGAACCAGCATGCCCGCAAGCTGGAGGTCGGCATCACCCTTTGCATTCTGGATCAGGACCGGGTTCTGCTGTTGGCACAATCCACCGTTGATCAAGGACCGGTCACCTACGGCTTTACTGCAGGGGCGCATATCCCGCTGCTGCACACCAGTCTCGGACGGATGCTTCTGGCCTGCCTACCACCCGAGGAGGCGGGCGAAGCCGTCGCGCGCGCGGATAAACCGCGCCATACGGAGCAGTCCCTGACCCACCCCGAAGACATCACCAATCAGGTCGACCTCGCCCGTCGTCAGGGATGGTGCCTGACCGATAGCGAATTCGAACCGGGCATCCTTGGCCTTGCGGTGCCCGTCTCCGTTCCGGGACAAACTCCGATCGTGGTTGGCGCCTCCGTCCCGCGCGGCAACAACCCCGAGGCCGACACCGGCGATCTGCTGCAGGGATTACAACTCTGCGCCGCTGATCTGCGCCAGTCCAAAGCCGTGGACTCTCTCTGATCGTTGCACGCTCGCTCCCCGGGGCGCCGACTCCGGGGCATATTCAAAAATTATTGAACAATGTTTTTACCACGCCGCACCTTGGACCCGCGCGCGCATCGGCTCATAGTCGCTCCTGACGCGCGGTAACCGCCTGCCCAAACAATACCAGGCGGGACAGTCCGCGCCCCATCAGAGCCTCACAAAGGACGGCGGCACCATGACAGAGCGCAGCTATTTTACCCCAACAGGCGGGCACCCCGGGCAGGACCAGCTGCTGACAGACCGTGCCATGTTCACCGATGCCTATGCGGTCATTCCCAAGGGCACCATGCGGGACATTGTCACCTCGGTCCTGCCGGGCTGGCAGGGCATGCGCATGTGGGTGATCGCGCGCCCGCTCAGCGGGTTTGCCGAAACCTTCTCTCAGTATATCGTCGAGCTGCAACCGGGCGGCGGCTCTGACACCCCGGAAACCGATCCGGCTGCGCAGGGTAGCCTGTTTGTTACCGCTGGCCAGGTCGAGCTCAGCATCGACGGCACCACGCATGTGCTGGAGGAAGGCGGGTTTGCCTATGTGCCCCCGGGCAGCGACTGGTCGCTGCGCAATCCCGCCGCAGACACCGCCTCCTTCCACTGGATCCGCAAACAGTGGCAGTCTGCACCGGGCCTGACCGCGCCCGCCTTTTTCACCGTCAATGAAAAGGATCTGTCACCCCATATGATGCCTGGAACCGAGGGGCGCTGGGGCACCACGCGCTTCATGGATCCCGAAGACCTCTCGCATGACATGCATGTGACCATCGTTACCTTTGAACCCGGCGGCACCATTCCTTTTGCCGAAACCCATGTGATGGAGCACGGGCTTTATGTGCTGGAGGGTAAGGCGGTCTACCGGCTTAATCAGGACTGGGTCGAGGTGGAAGCTGGTGATTTCATGTGGCTCCGCGCTTTCTGCCCACAGGCCTGCTATGCGGGTGGACCGGGCCGGTTCCGCTACCTGCTTTACAAGGATGTGAACCGCCATATGCCGCTCACGCCCCTGCGCTGAACGGCCGGGTCGGCGGCTTTTCCTCGGACGCCCCATTGCAAACCGCAGCCGCGACGCTAGGCTGCGAGTACGTTTTTGCCTTCAGGAGCAGTCCGATGACTTTTGCTTTTGCCCCGGCCCGCACCCTTGCCCGCCTTGTTTTCAGCCGCCGCACAACGGTTCCCACTCTGGCGCTTTGCGCGACGCTCGGCGCGGGTATGCTGACGCTGCCCCCCACACCCGCCGCGGCCGGGGAGAAGGTGCAGGGAAGTCAGGTTACAATTCTGGGCCGCACCTGGATCGTCAGCCCTGTCGGCGATGGCACCGGTCGCTACCGGGCCGAGCGGCTGAACCGCAAGCTGGAAGCCTTCCGCCCTCCTGCAATGATCAGCGCCCGTCAGGCTGCGCGCGCCTACAAGGCCGCCACCGGTTGCACCGTCCGCCGCGACAGCATGCTTAGGACGATCTCCGGCGTCTACTACGCCGATCTGGTCTGCCGGTCGCGGTAACCGCGCACCGCGACACCGCACGGCGCCTGCCAATCGCTCCCTTTTGCCTTCCCATTCAGATATTCATCGCCCCAATCCGGACCGGCTGCGCCGCTCCATTTCCGGGGCCGGAGAACAATTCATGAAAATTGCCATCAACGGATTTGGCCGCATTGGCCGCACCATCCTGCGCCAGATCCTGACACTGCCCGGATCCGGAAGCATCGAGATCGCCCGGATCAACGATATCGCACCGCTCGATATCTGCGCATACCTGTTCCAATACGACAGCACATTCGGCCCCTTCCCCGCGCCGGTGGAGACGGGAGAAGCCAGCCTGCACGTGATGGGGCGCACTATCCCGGTCAGCCATGCAGCGGACCTGACTGAGGTCGATCTGTCCGGTGTCGATGTGGTTCTCGAATGCACCGGCATCGCCCGAACCTCCGACGTGGCGCAACGCGGCCTGCAGGCCGGCGCGCGCAAGGTGCTGATCTCCGGCCCCTCCCCCGCCGCCGAACGCACCGTGGTTCTGGGCGCCAACGAGGATAGGCTGACAGACGCCCGCATCGTCTCCAACGCCTCCTGCACCACCAATGCCCTGGCGCCGCTGGTACGCCTGCTTGATGAACTCGCGGGCATTGCTTCGGCCCATATGACCACGATCCACTGCTACACCAATTCGCAGCCGCTGGTAGATGCGCCCCGCGGCGATTTCGCACGCTCGCGTGCGGCGGCAATGTCGATGGTTCCGACCACCAGTTCGGCCACTCACCTGATCGACGAGGTCCTGCCGCAGCTGAAGGGCCGGATCAGCGGCGCTGCCGTCAGGGTGCCTGCCGCCAGTGTTTCCGCCGTCGATCTGGTGGCTAGCCTTGAAACCCCGTTCAGCGAAACTGACGCCCTCAGCGCGCTGAAGAAAGCCGTCGAAGGCTCTCCGGTGCTGGGCTGGACCGATCTGCCGCTGGTTTCCTCGGACCTGCGAGCCCGGCCGGAATCACTGGTGATCGCAGCGCCGGAAACCCGGATGTGCGGAGACCGGCAGATCCGTCTGTTCGGTTGGTACGACAATGAATGGGGCTTTTCCGCCCGCATGCTGGATGTGGCCCGGCTGATGGCGCAAAGCTGACCTCATCCCCGGCCCGATCTTGGCCCCGCTCCCAAGGTCTGGCTTCGGGGTCAAGGGCAGCGCAGCTGCCGCGCCTTGGCGCGGGCTCCCTTGAGGCCGAAACCAGACCGATAGAATGGCGCAGGTGCCTGAAGGCAGACCTGCCCTTCAAGCACCTCTCAGCAAAAAGAAAAGCGCCGCGCGGCAGCGCGGCGCCCGGCCCAACGGGACCAGATCATCACAGGATGATCGCAGGACGGGCGGGAGAGCCCCCGCCAATCCTTGGGACTTGGATCAGTCGTGCCCGAGGCTGCCCTGACCATGCCCCGACATGCCGCCCGAGACCTCCTCGGTGACGCTGCCGGGCAGTTCCATGGGCAGCACCAGGTTCAGCACGATGGCGATTACCGCCGCAGGCAGTAGGCCGCTGGTCATCAGGATCCGAAGCGTATCGGGCAGGTACTGAACCGCACCGGGTTCCAGCTGCAGTCCCAGCCCCACCGACAGGGAGATCGCAAAGATCACCATGTTGCGCCGGTTCCAGTCCACATCGGACAGCATCGAAATGCCCGCAGCGACCACCATGCCGAACATGACGATGACACCGCCCCCCAGCACCTCGATCGGAATGGTGCGGATAATGGCGCCGACCTTGGGCACCAGGCCGCAAATGATCAGAAAGATCGCGCCGCAGGTCACCACATGGCGGCTCATCACGCCGGTCATGGCGATAAGGCCGACGTTCTGGCTGAAAGATGTATTCGGCAACCCGCCAAAGATCCCCGCAACCGCCGTGCCTAGACCATCGGCATAGGTCGCTCCGGCGATCTCTTTGTCGGTAGCCTCGCGCCCGGCGCCACCCTGAGTGATGCCGCTGACATCACCCACGGTCTCAACAGCCGAGACAAAGGCCATCAGGCAGAAACCCAGGATCGCGGCGAAGGAGAACTCGAACCCGTATTTGAACGGCACCGGCAAGGCAAAGGCCGATGCGCGCGACCAGCTGGTTCCGATGGCCTCAAAGCTCACCATGCCGACCATCAGCGCGTAGATATAGCCCACGATCAGCCCCAGAAGCACCGCCGAAACCGACAGCATGCCACGGGCAAAGAATTTCAGCCCCAAGGTGGCAAAGATCACGATCAACGCGGCCGACCAGTTCAAGAGCGAGCCGTATTCCGGCTTGCCGATGGCAGGCACGCCGCCTGCCGCGTACTGGATGCCGACCTTGACCAGCGCCAGACCAATCATCGTCACCACCAGCCCGGTCACCAGCGGCGGCAGGGCAAAACGGATCTTGCCGATCACCGTCCCGAGCAACGCATGAAACAGGCCGCCGATCAGAACCCCGCCATAAAGCGCGCCCAGCGCATCGACGCCCTTGCCCGCGACCAGCGGGATCATGATCGGTAAAAAGGCAAAACTGGTACCCTGCACGATCGGAAGCGCGGCGCCAACCGGGCCAAGGGTGATCGTCTGCAGCAGCGTCGCCACCCCGGCAAACAGCATCGACATCTGGATCATGTACAGAAGTTCGGGAAAGTCGGGTGAGTTCGAACCAAATCCAAACCCGGCCGCCCCCGCGACGATGATCGCCGGCGTTACATTGGACACGAACATCGCAAGCACATGCTGGATCCCCAGCGGTATCGCCTGGGTCAGCGGCGGCGTGTAATTCGGATCGCGCAGCTCTGCTGTCGTTCCGATGGAACCATCTGCCATTTTCATTTCCCTCTTCTGTTGGATCTGTTGGTATTTTTGTTGGTGCCACCTCTTTTCGGGTGGGCTTGAAAACAGACGAGGCGCCCGTCAGGGGCGCCTCACCTCATATGCGGTATCGAACCAGTGTTCCTGCAGATTTGCGCCGGGACCGATCCGGTCCACCACGGCAAAGAGGCCGGGTTCGCACAGCGGCGTCAACACGCCGTGCCAGGTGCCACGGTGGAAATTGATGGCCTGTCCCGGCTCTGTCTCAAAAGCCAGCGGCCTGCCCGGCGCATCGCCCAAATCTTGGGCAACAACCACAAGGAAACCCTGCCCCCCCATGGGGATAAAGGCCTGGCTTCCCTCCGGGTGGCGCTCCACCATTTCCAGTCGCATCGGCAGGGTGCGCGGCTCGGCGTTGAACAGGCTGAGGCCCGCACGCCCGTCCGCAAAATCCATCTTTGCCCGGTCATGATAACGCCCGCACAGGCCCTGATTGATGATCTTGTCGGGCGCGCCGGAAATGTCGATCAGATCCCCGAACGGTGCGAATGCCTCGGCGCTGATCGGCGCGATCTCGATGATCTGGCTCATGGCAGGAGATCCTTCAGGCGGAATTCGGCAATCCGTTCAACCTGTCGGCAGGCCTCGGCAAATTCGGTATCCTGGTCGTTTTCGATCCGCCGTTCAAAGGCCGCCAGGATCGATGCCTTGTCGTGATCGCGCACGGCGATGATGAAGGGGAAACCGTGTTTTTCCACATAAGCAGTGTTGAGCTGCGTGAATCTCTCCCGCTCAGCGTCAGTCAACGCGTCCAGCCCGGCGCTGGCCTGCTCTGAAGTGCTTTCTGCAGTCAGGCGTTTCGCGGCGGCCAGCTTTCCGGCCAGATCCGGATGGGCGGTCAGCACGCCCAGACGCTCAGCCTCACTGGCGGAGCGGAACATCCGGCACAGCGCATTGTGCAGCCCCAGTGCCGTGTCATGCGCCGGTCCCAGCTCCAGATCAAAGGCGCGTTCGGCGATCCAGGGGGAATGTTCGAAGATGCCGCCATAGGCCGCAACAAAGCTTTCCCGCTCCATCTGGCTCGGACGCGTGTAGCGCTTGTGCGGGTGGGTCTCTGCCCAGTGATCGGCGATATCGGCCCGGCGCGGGCACCAGACGCCCTCAAACCCTTGGATATAATCAAGGAACCGCTTCAGCCCTGCGGCCTTGCCCGGCCTGCCGATCAGGCGGCAATGCAGCCCCACCGACATCATCTTGGGTGCTCCGGCCTCTCCTTCGGCATAGAGCACGTCAAAGGCGTCCTTCAGATACTGAAAGAACTGCTCGCCCGTGATGTAGCCCGGTGCGGTGGCAAAGCGCATGTCGTTGGCTTCCAGCGTATAGGGAATGATCAGCTGGTCCCGATCGCCCACCTCGAGCCAATAGGGCAGATCGTCGTCATAGGTGTCCGAGATATAGTCGAACCCGCCTTCCTCTGCGACCAGCCGCACGGTGTTGGCGCTGCAGCGCCCGGTGTACCAGCCGCGCGGGCGGGTTCCGACCACCTCGGTATGAAGGCTCACCGCCTCGGCGATGGCGGCGCGTTCCTCCGCCTCGGGCATGTCCTTGTGCTCGACCCATTTCAGCCCATGGCTGGCGATCTCCCACCCGGCGGACTTCATCGCAGCCACCTGCTCCGGGGAGCGCGCCAGCGCAGAGGCGACGCCATAGATGGTGACCGGGATATCCGCATCGGTGAACATCCGGTGCAGCCGCCAGAACCCGGCGCGGGCGCCGTATTCGTAGATCGACTCCATGTTCCAGTGCCGCTGCCCCGGCCAGGGCGCGGCCCCGGCGATATCCGACAGAAAGGCCTCGGACGCAGCATCCCCGTGCAGCACGCAATTCTCGCCGCCTTCTTCGTAGTTCAGCACGAATTGCACCGCGACCTTCGCACCGCCCGGCCAGGCTGCATCCGGAGGGGTGGCGCCATAGCCGATCATATTGCGCGGATATCTGTTCATGGTCTGCTGTCTCTTTGTTGATGTCGCCCGCCACTTTGGCAGGCAACCGCAAGCATAACCTCTATAATGGCAGAAGACCTGGCCCTTTTATCAAAATTTCCCGAAAACACTGTCAATCCGGCGCCATTTGCTCAACTCTCGCGCTTGGTGCAGGAAGAACAGACATAGCGAAGGAACTGCCAATGACCGGATACCTTACCACCCATGTTCTGGATACCGCCCGCGGCTACCCGGCCGAGGGGCTGTCGATCACGCTTTATCGTGTCGAAGGTGGCACCCGAACCGAGCTGGCGCAGATGCAGACCAACGCAGATGGGCGCACCGACAGTCCGATCCTGCCACAGGGGGAGTTTGCGACCGGCACATACGAGTTGGAGTTCGACGCAGGCGGCTATCTGCGCGCCGCCGGTCAGACCGCAGAGGAGCCGTTGTTCCTCGACGTCGTGCCGATCCGGTTTGGCATCAGCGATCCAGAGGCCCACTACCACGTGCCGCTGCTGCTATCGCCCTATGGCTATTCCACTTACCGGGGCAGCTGAACGCCGCATCGGTCAGGCGCCGGGGTCCTCGGCGCCTGTTTCGGTCTGGCGCATCGCCCGCGCCATGCGCTCGGTCATGAAATCCATGAACAGCCGGGTTTTCGGATCCTGATGGCGCCGATGGGTGTAAAGACAGGCCATCTGCACCGGCACCGGCGGCGTCGCGGTTGCAACCGGTACCAGCCGACCGGCCTCCAAATGCGGGGCCACCTCGAACACCGGTTTCAGGGCAATTCCTTCTCCGGCCAGAGCCCAATCGGTCAGCACATCGCCATCATCGCATTCATAGCGCCCGGACACGGCAAAGCGTTGCGGCCCCTCCGGGGTTTGCAGCATCCACTGGAACTCGCTCGCGCCGGGATAGCGCAGGTTGAGACAATTGTGCCCCTCTCGGATCAGTGCCGCCCCGTCCTTTGGCATGCCACAGCGAGCAATATACTCCGGCGCCGCAACCAGAACCCGGCGGCAATCGGCGATCTTGCGGATCCGCAGGGTGCTGTCTTCGGGTTGCCCCAGAAAAAACGCCAAATCCAGCCCTTCGGTGGTCAGATCCACCGCCCGGTCCGATAGTCTCAAACGCAGGTTGATTTCAGGATAGCTCGCCAGGAATTCCGGCACCGCAGGCGCAACCAGTCGCCGCCCCAGTCCCAGAGGCGCCGCTACGAACAGCGTGCCGCGCGGCGCATCGGTGAGATGCATCACCTTCGCCTCGGCCTGATCCACCGCATCCAGCACCGTGACCGCGCCGCTATAGAACACCTGCCCCTGCTCGGTCGCGGTCAGGTTGCGGGTGGTGCGCTGGAACAGACGAACGCCCAGATAATCCTCAAGCTGGGAAATCCGTGCCGAAGTTACAGCCGGAGAGATCCGCAGATCCCGCCCCGCCGCCGACATGGAGCCAAGTTCGTAGACACGCACAAAGGTGCGGATATTGTCGAGGTAAGACATGGACGGGGCCGATATTATTCCAGAATTTTTGATACAGCTTGGATTTTATCTGCAATACCGAAGAATGTCCCCCTTGCCTAGGGTAAGGGCCAGAGACCGGACTGAGACCAGAAAGCAAAGACAATAGGGGCGTTTGCGCATGTATGAACTCGTGATGATGTGGGATTGGCTGGGCTTTGCCATCCGCTGGCTGCATGTGATCACCGCGATCGCCTGGATCGGCTCGTCCTTCTATTTCATCGCGCTGGACCTGGGCCTGCGCAAGGCGGCGGATCTGCCCCCCGGCGCCCATGGCGAGGAATGGCAGGTCCATGGCGGCGGCTTCTACCATATCCGCAAATACCTGGTGGCCCCGGCCGAGATGCCGGAGCATCTGATCTGGTTCAAATGGGAAAGCTATTCGGCCTGGCTCTCCGGCTTTGCGCTGCTGATGGTGGTCTACTGGGCCGGGGGTGAGCTTTACCTTATCGACCAGTCCAAGGCGGATCTGTCCCTGTGGCAGGGCATCGCGATCTCTGCCGCCACCTTGTCGATTGGCTGGCTCGTCTACGACCGCCTGTGCAAATCCGGTCTGGCCAAGCGCCCAACCCTGCTGATGGTACTGCTGTTCGTACTGCTGGTGGCCATGGGTTGGGGACTCAATCAGGTCTTCACCGGCCGCGCCATGATGCTGCATCTGGGGGCCTTTACCGCCACCATCATGACCGCGAATGTCTTTTTCATCATCATGCCGAACCAGCGCATCGTGGTGAAGGACCTGCAGGAAGGGCGCACCCCCGATGCCAAATACGGCAAGATCGCCAAACTGCGCTCGACCCATAACAACTACCTGACCCTGCCAGTCATCTTCCTGATGCTGTCGAACCACTATCCGCTGGCCTTTGCCAGTGAATACAACTGGCTGATCGCGGCGCTGGTATTCTTGATGGGGGTGACGATCCGGCATTATTTCAACACCCGCCACGCCAATGCTGGCAACCCGACCTGGACCTGGCTGGCCACATTCCTGCTGTTCCTCGGTGTGATCATCCTGTCCACTGCCGGGCTGGAGCACGAAGGCGATACTGAGGAAGAGGCGGCTCTCCAAGGCAACGCCCTGGTGATGGCAGAGGCCGCAGGGTTCGAAGAGGTGCATGAGATCGTCATGGGCCGCTGTAGCATGTGCCACGCGCGCGAACCTTTCTGGGACGGCATCCGCACAGCGCCCAAGGGCGTGGTTCTGGAAACCGAGCGCGACGTGGCCCGCCGCGCCCGCGAAATCTACCTGCAGGCAGGCGTCACCCATGCAATGCCACCGGCCAATATCACCTATATGGAATCCGAAGACCGTGCCGCGATCCGCCGCTGGTTCCGCGCCGCGCAGATGTGATCCGCGCCTTCTGATGGCGGGCGGCATGTCTATGTGCGCACCAATCCGCCACCTGCCCGATCCGCTCCTGCGATGATACCTATCCCGGCTTTACCTCGGCTGTTGCTGTGCTAGGTTTTCCGCCGACAGGGGGGCACGCCCGCCCCCTGCCGCTGCCCGGAGCCTTGATGTACTCAAAACCGAAATCACGCTTTGCCTTGCGGCGTTTGGCGTCGGGCCTGCTGGTCTGCGGCTGCCTGCTGTCCGCTCCTGCTGAGGCCGCCGAAACCCTGCTGGTCGCTCCCGGTGCGCCGGATGATCTGACCGCGCGTCTGCAAGGCGCCTCTGCGGTTCTGGCCACCGGGGATCAGAGCGACGTTCAGGATCTTCTGGCGGCAGCGCTGTCGGATTACCGCACCATGGTGCAGGTTCTGTATGATGCGGGCTATTTCGCGCCGGTGGTTAATATTCGCCTTGATGGGCGCGAGGCAGCGGCGATTGATCCCGTAACACCGCCCAGCCGCATCGACCGGATCGAGATTTCGGTCAAACCGGGGCGCAGATTCACCTTTGGCGTGGCCGAGGTTCGTCCCTGGCCCAAGACCAGCGATGTGGAGCTGCCGGACGAGTTCACCAGCGGCGCCCCCGCCAGCACCGGTGCCATCCGCGATGCAGCCAATGCCGGGATCCGTGCCTGGCGGCGACAGGGGCATGCCAAGGTCGCCCTTGGCGGGCAGGACATCACCGCAGATCATCGCAGCGCCACGCTGAACGCGCGGCTGCGGCTGCAGCCCGGTCCGCAGCTGCGGTTCGGCAAGACCACGATTCTCAGCCCCAGCGCCGTCCGCGAAGACGCCATCCGCAAGATCGCAGGTTTCCCGCAAGGCGAAGTCTTTCACCCCGATCTGATGTCGAAATCCGCGACGCGCCTTCGCCGCACCGGGGCCTTCTCCTCGGTCTCGCTGCAAGAGGCCGAGCGCGCCAACACCGATGGCACGCTTGATCTGAACGTAACGCTGGAAGACATGCCGCCCCGCAGGCTGACCTTCGGCGCCGAGCTGAGCACCACCGAGGGGGTGACGCTCACCACCAGCTGGATGCACCGCAACCTGTTCGGCGCTGCCGAAAAACTACGCTTCGAGGCCCGCGTCAGCGGCATCGGCGGCAGCAGCGATATCGACGGGCGCATCGCTGTGCGTCTGGACAGGCCTGCCACGCTCGGCCCCGATGACAATATTTTCTACCTGGCCGAAGCCGAGCGTCTGGATCAGGAGCATTTCACCGCCACCCATGGCATGGGCGGCATCGGGGTTCGGCGGGTGTTTTCCGACACGCTCTTCGCCGAAGCAACCGTCGGCTTCGATTCCATCCTCGCCACGGACGCCTTTGGCAAACGGCGCTTCAAATATGCTTTCGCCAGCCTGCGGGCCGAATACGACGGACGCGACAGCACGGTGGATCCCACCCGGGGCCGGTTCCTGAGTGGCCGCTTTACGCCCTTCTTTGGTGTCGATGGCAGCGATCCCGGTGCGCAGATCACGCTGGATGCCCGGACCTATCATGGGTTTGGCGCCGATGACCGGATCCTGCTGGCCGGGCGGGCGCAGCTCGGCTCGGTCATTGGTCCATCGCACAGTGGGGTCTCTCCGACGCTGCTGTTCTTCTCCGGCGGTGGCGGGTCGGTGCGCGGGCATGAATATCAATCCCTTGGCGTGCCCGTCGCAGGAAAGACCGCAGGCGGCCGGGGCTATCTGGCCCTGTCCGCGGAACTGCGCGGCCGCATCACAGAGAAAATCTCACTCGTCGGCTTTTACGACCACGCCTATGTCGATGCGGATAGCTTCGTGTCGTCGGACTCGGCCAGCCACTCGGGCGCCGGGCTGGGCCTGCGCTACAACGTGTCGGGCATCGGCTCGATCCGGGTCGACCTCGCCTATCCCGTGACCGGCGGCAGCGACGACGGGCCACAACTCTACATCGGCATAGGACAGGCGTTTTGACCAGTACCCGCACCCTCACGCGCGGCAGCTGCCTGGCTGCGGCCCTGTCGCTCACCGCTGCTGTCGGCCCCTCCGGCGCTCAGGAAACAGAAAGCGACAGCGGCGGCATGCTGGTGGGGTTCCTCGAAGACACCCTGTCTGCCGACAGTCGCTATATCACCGTGACCGGCCTCACTGGTGCCCTGTCCTCACAAGCCACGATCGAACGGCTGACCGTCGCGGATGATGATGGCATCTGGCTCACCATCGAAGAGGCAAAACTGGACTGGAACCGGCTGGCCCTTCTGCAGGGGCGGTTTTCGGTCAACAGCCTCAGCGCCGAGAGCATCACCGTGGTTCGCAGCCCGACACCGGTGCCCGCAGACCCGGAGCTGCCCACCCCGGAAGCCACCCCACTCCGCCTGCCCGAATTGCCCGTCGCGATTGAACTGGGCGAGATCCGCGCAGGCCGGGTGGATCTGGGCGAAGACCTGCTGGGCCAATCCGCCAGCCTCTCCGTCACGGGGGCACTGAGCCTGGCCGATGGCGCGCTGCAGACCCGGCTGGAAACGGCGCGGCTCGACAAACCCGGCGACCGGCTGTCGCTGGTGGCGGGCTATTCCGATCAGACCCGCCAAATTGATCTGGACCTGTCCCTGACCGAGGCCGCAGGCGGTTTGCTCTCCACCGTCCTGGCACTTCCCGGTCGCCCGACCCTTGGCCTCACCGCAAAGGGCAGTGGCCCGGTCAGTGATTTCAAAGCGGATATCGCGCTCAGCAGCAACGGACAGGAACGTCTTTCGGGTCAGGTCGTTCTGGCTGCGCTGCAGGATGCCGAAAGAGAACAGGACGCAGGCCCCAGCGGGATCGCCTTCTCGGCTGATCTGGGCGGCGATATCGATCCGCTTCTCTTGCCCGACTACCGCCCCTTCTTTGGCCCGGGCCTGCGACTGGTGACCCGTGGCCAGACCGTGGCAGAAGGCGGTGTCGCGCTTGATACGTTCGCGCTCAGCACCCGCGCCCTGCGCGTGACCGGCGCGCTTGCCACCGGCGCCACCGGCAACCTTGATACCGCCAACCTGAAGGTCCAAATCCAGCCCCCGTCAGGAGAAGCCGCCGTCGTCCTGCCCGTCCCCGGCGCGGCAACGACCCTTGCCGGGGCAGATCTCACCGCGCGCAAGACCACCGATGGCGCCTGGAGCGTCGCCGGAACGGTGAGCCAGCTCAGCCATCCGCAGATGCGCCTTGGGGAACTGCGCCTTGACGGCTCCGGCACCCTCAAGAGCGCAGCAGATGACACCGGCCCGGCAGGTCTTGTCGGAGATCTACGTCTGGCCCTGCGCGATTTCGCGCCGCGCGATCCGGCGCTGGCACAGGCAACCGGTAGCGAACTGGAGCTTGTCACCACTCTCACCACCGACGGGCCGGATGCGCTGTCGCTGACCGGCCTGACGCTGAGCGGCTCCGACTACCGCGCCGCGGGCGACGTCACGTTTTCCGGCCTCGATAGCGGTCTCCGGGTGGCGGCGGACCTCAGTGCAGGTGCTGGCGACCTGTCACGGTTCTCTGCGCTGGCGGGCCGCCCGCTGGGCGGCGCGGTGCAGGCATTGTTCACCGGGCAGTTCACGCCTCTTTCCGGCGCCTTTGACGTGGATCTGAACCTGCAGGCGCAGGACCTGAGCGCGGATATCGCCCAGCTGGATACGCTGATGACCGGTCCTACCACGCTGAAACTTGTAGCCGCGCGCGGCGCAGACGGATTGCGGATTGACGATTTCAACCTAGATAGCCGCGCCCTGTCTGCCACTGCCAGCGGCAGTCTGGACAGCGCCGCCGGACGGCTCTCCCTCACCGCCCGCCTGCTGGAGCTGGAACAGCTGGTGCCAGAGGTGCCCGGCACGCTGGAACTTGCGGCGGACCTGACCCGCGATGGCGACATCCTGTCGGGCCAGGCACGGCTCAAGGGACCGCATTCCTCCCGTGCGGATCTGGAAGGGTCCGTGCAGCTGGATGGCAGCGCCGATCTGACATTTGATGCGGCGCTCAACGAATTGCAGCGGTTCGTACCGGAATTGACGGGCGTCCTAGCCGCCAAGGGCGAGGCGCAGCGCAAAGACGGGGTCTGGAGCATCAATGCCAGTGCCACAGCCCCTGCAGAGGCCCGCGCCGATCTCTCCGGCACCTTTAACGAGGCCAGCGGCGCGGCCGATATCGCCGCCACCGGTCAGCTGCGTCTGGAGGGGGCGAACCCCTTCATCAAGCCCAACCTTGCCAAGGGCGCGGCCCGCTTCGATCTGGCCATGAAAGGCCCGCCCGCACTCGAAAGCATTACGGGCACGATCACCACGTCCGGGGCAACACTGGCCCTGCCATCGGCGGGACAGCGCGTCGATGATATCAACGCCACCGTGACCCTGCAGCAGGCGCGCGCCTTGCTACAACTTTCAGCCAGCCCCGGCGACAGCGGCAGCCTGCGCGTCTCCGGGCCGGTGGCTCTGGCAGCGCCGTTCAATGCGGACCTCAGCATTGAGATTCTCAATCTGCTGATGAGCGATCATCTGAGCTACGACAGCAAGTTGAACGGGCGGCTGGCCCTCACCGGCGCGCTCACCGGCAACAGCCGCCTGTCCGGGCGCATCGACGTGGGTGAAACCAATATCAACCTCAACGCCACTGGCGGTTCGGTCACTGCAGCGCCGATCCCGCCGATCTCTCATATCGGGGCCTCTGGCGCCGTGAATGCCACCCGCGCCCGCGCCGGGCTGATCACATCGGCGCAAAGCACGGGCGGCAGCGCGGGCCGTTCGAACATTGCGCTGGATGTCGTGATCGATGCTCCGGGCAAAATCTTTGCCCGTGGGCGCGGCCTGCGCGCCGAACTGGGCGGACGCATTCACCTGCGGGGCAGCACAGCGCGGATCTCACCCGCCGGTCAAATCGGCCTGATCCGCGGCACCTTCGACATTCTGGGGCGGCGTCTGGATCTGGACGAAGGACAGATCACCCTGCTGGGCAACCTGGTTCCTTATCTTGAATTCCGCTCCTCGGCGCAGACAGAACAGGGCAGCGCCACGCTGGAGATTTCGGGCCTGATCGATGCACCGGAAATCAAGGTCACCTCCGAGCCGCCCCGCCCCAGCGAAGAAGCCCTGGCGTTGCTGCTCTTTGGGGATAACATCAAGGATCTGTCGCCGCTGGCACTGGCCCGGCTGGCGGCCTCGGCCCTGCAGCTGAGCGGTCGGGGCGGGCAAACTCAGGACACTCTGCGCCAAAGCACCGGCGCCGACGATGCCGAAGTCGGCCTAGACAGCCTTGGCGCCGGGCGACTGGGTCTGGGCGGTTATATCTCCGAGAACGTCTATACCGATGTGGATGTGAACACCCGCGGCGATAGCGAACTGAGCATCAATCTTGACCTATCCAAAAGCCTGACGGTGAGCGGCAAGGTCGACAGTGAAGGCGAATCCGGTCTGGGACTGTTTTTCAAACGTGATTACTGACAGGCAGGCGCCGCGCCCGGCAACACTCTCCGCTCCGCGTTGGTAGCCGACCGATTACGCTTGAACGGGTGCGGCACCCCGGCGCTGCGCTGCTTCGATGGCATAGCGGGCGGTGCCGCTGACGCCGGCAGCATCATCGGTGATCAGCCATAGGGGCGTGGTGGCGCATTGCGCGGCAAGTTTGCCCCCCGGTTCAGCAAAGGCCGCCAGAAAATCACCGCGCGCACCGGTGCCAAGCACCCCGCGGGCGACGCTACCGGCAAAGAAGATCCCCTGTCCCGGCATATAGGCAGGCACCAGTTCGCGGGCCAACAGACCAAGCAGCCGCGCCCAGGCAGGCACGCTGCGCTGCGCGACGTGTTCTTCGCCATCCTGAAAGGCGGCAACGATCTCTGCCCCGCCTTCGGACGGATCGCCGCCAAGGGCGCGGTGCAGCCGCACGAGTCCGCGACCGGAAAACAGCTCTTCCACGCTGGGAAATTCCTCCGGACTACGCCCCAGAAGACGTGCCAACTCCTGCGCCAGCGGATCCGGCAGGCTGGCGTGACCCAGTTCCGCCTCGATCGTGTTCCCACCGGCCGAAAGCGAGACATTGAAGCCGGTGCCGACACCGGCCACCAGTGCCTGCTCTCCCTGCTGGCGCCCGGCGCGCAGCGAGGACAGCTGTCCGGGGATCAGCACCGGCAGCGCATGACCAAGGGCGGCTAGGTCATTCACCACATCGACCCGGCCACCCGGTTCCAGCGGCAATCTCTCAGCCAGCCCCGCCGCCGTGCCATGCCAGTCTCGGTTGGTCAGCCGGTAGGTTCCACCATAAACCGGCCCGGCCACGGCCAGGCAGCAGCCCTGCAAGGGCGGCAGATCCGGCTGCGCGCAATAGGCGGCCAGAACTTCATCCAGGCTGGAATAGCTGTCGTTGGGGAAATGTTTGAGCCCTGTCACGCCGATTTCCGGCCCCGCAAGAGCCAGCCGCGTATTACTGCCCCCAACATCCCCCACCAATACGGTCAGATCCGATGCCATTCCTGTCAGCCTCCTCGGGCGCCCCGGTTGTCGGGTGCTGTTATTTTAAGCTGCCGCATCGAATAGCAAAATGCAAATGTTGGCGCAACCATTGCCCGTGCCGGGATCGGCAAACACATCTTGCCGCAGATACGGCCCTCGCCGTAGGTTGGCCGCACCTAAGCTGAAGGAAACAGATGCAAATGAAGGACAGTGCCGAACCAAGCTCCGTCTCTGTACGGCTGCGCAAACGGCTCGGCCGAACCTATCAGCGGATGCGGTTCCTGTCCTCGCTGCGCCACTTGCACGGGCCGCGCGGCGTCTTTGCAGCCCCGGATGAGGTCACCCTGATCGCCCTTGTGCGTGACGGGAGTTATTACCTCGACGCGTTTTTCGATCACTACAGCAGCCTTGGCATCCGCCATTTCGTGTTCTTCGACAACGGCTCGGAGGATGACACGATTGCGCGGATCCGCGAAAGACCGGGCACCGCCATCCTGCAATCGCGCCTGCCCTGGGGCCAGTTCGAGAACATGTTCCGCAGCTATGCCGCACAGCGCTATGCGCAAAAACGCTGGTGCCTGATCGTGGATATGGACGAGATCTTTGATTTCGAAGGGCGCACTGAGATCGGACTTCAGGAGCTGGTGCGCTACATGTCCGCGCGCGGATATACCGCCATGATAGCGCAGATGCTGGAAATGTTCCCCAAAGCGCCTTTGGCCGAGGTCGCGGACATGACCTACCCCGAGGTGCTGCGCCAGTTCAGCTGGTGCGACCTCAGCGCGATTACCGCCCATGACTATGACGCGCCGGACACCGGGCTGTCCTATTTCCTGAACCAGAACCGGATCGTCGCGGGCGGTTCGCAGCCGCTGCGAGTGCTGTTTGGCGGCGTGCGGGCCAAGGTGTTTTCCGAGCATTGCTGCCTGACGAAACACCCGTTGGTCTTTGTCGGTCCCGGGGTTGAGGCGGGCGTGCATCCCCATGCCGCCACCGGGGTGACACTGGCGCCGATGACGGGGCTGCTTAAGCACTATAAATTCGCCAACGACAGCTTGGCGCGCGACCGTAAATCCGTCGCCGAGGCGGCCATCGCTCATGGTGAGGACCAATTGCGCCTGTCAGTTCTGTCCGGCAAACCCGATCTGTCTCTGTGGTCGGAGGCGGCGCTGCAGGCACCGGATATCGCCACCCTGCAGGACAAGGGGTTTCTGATCGCGTCTGAGGACTACAGTCAGCACACCCGCACCACAGGTGATACCAAAGGTGAGGCGCGGACCAGTGACTGATCAATTCGTGCAGCAAGCCGCTGCAACAGAGCCAACATCAAAGACCGCGGCCGTGGTGATCGGCCGCAACGAAGGCGCACGGCTGAAACGCTGCATTCTGTCACTACAGGATCAGGTCGGGCAGATTGTCTATGTGGACAGCGGATCAACGGATGGATCGGTCGCCGCGGCGCGGGATTTGGGGGCCGATGTTGTCGAGCTCGATATGTCACGCCCCTTTACTGCGGCGCGAGCACGCAATGCAGGCGTAGCGGCGCTGCCTGCCGAGTGTGATCTGGTGCAATTCGTCGATGGCGATTGCGAGGTCGCCCCGGGATGGATCGATGCGGCCCGGCAATTTCTAGCAGGCCACGACGATGTCGCCGTCGTCTGCGGTCGGCGCCGTGAACAACACCCCGAGGTCTCGGTCTATAACCGGCTCTGCGATGCGGAATGGGATACCCCGGTTGGACAGGCTCTGGCCTGCGGTGGCGATGCGTTGATGCGGCTGGCTCCGCTGCGCGCTGTTGGCGGATACCGCGAGACACTGATTGCCGGGGAAGAGCCGGAACTCTGCGTCCGGCTACGGCAGGCTGGTTGGCAGATCTGGCGGCTCGATACCGAGATGACCCGGCATGACGCGCAGATCATCAGGATGTCCCAATGGGCGAAACGGGGGCGCCGGGCGGGCCACGCCTTTGCCGAAGGCGCCGCGCTGCATGGGGCCTCGCCGGAACGGCACTGGGTTCACGAAACCCGCCGCGCCTTGGTCTGGGGCGCAGGGTTGCCGCTTGCGCTGGCCGTACTTGCCCTACTCCTGTCGTCCTGGGCGCTGCTCGGCTTTGCCATCTATCCACTGCAGGTCTTGCGGCTGGCGCGCCGAATACCCTCAGAGCAGGCATTTTTTACCGTGCTGGGTAAATTCCCCGAAGCGCTTGGCGCGCTTGAGTTTCACATGAACCGCCTGCGGGGCCGCAAACGCGAAATTCTGGAATACAAATAGCGACCGGCCTAGCTGCGCCTGATCCGCAGGGCGCGCCAAATCTGACGTGGCAGAATGGCAAAACACTTAAGATACCGGGGAACCATCCGGCCCGGGCTGCTGAGCGCCCGCCAAAGCCATTCAAGTGCCAGTTTGCGCATCCACAGTGGCGCGCGTTGCTGGTGCCCACCGAGAAAATCCAAACCCGCACCGACCGAAGCAAACCCGACGCCCGGGGCTAATTCGCGCCCGCGCGCCGCCAGAAGCTCCTGTTTCGGCGCGCCAAGCGCAAGGAAACACAGGCGGATTCCTTTTTGATCCAAGTTGCGCAGGATCTCTGCCGCCTCGGCACCCGCAGGATCGAACACGCCAGATGGCGCATGGCACCATGCCAGATCCAGTCCCGGCACCTTGGCTGTCAGCGCAGCGGAGGCATCCGAAAGCGCCTCGGCAGTGCTGCCGACCAGCGCCACCGGCACCCCTGCCTTTGCGGCCAGCCTGCACAGGGGAAGCACCATGTCCGATCCCGGCATCAGCTCAACCGGCCTGCCCGCCAGCTGTGACAGCCAGACCACCGGGCGCCCATCGGCAACAACCAGATCCTGCGCCGCATAAGCAGCCAGAAAATCGGCGCTTGTTTCCAGTTTGACGAGATGATCCAGATTGACCGTAGCAAGAGCAAAGCCTTCACCGCTTGCAAACCGGAACAGGACCTCACTCTCCAGCCGGGGCCGGTCTGCGATATTGACCTCAATCCGTGTGCCTTGAAACTCGAAATACACCAGTCCGCCTCATCCCTGTCTGCAAACCCTGCCTGTAAATCCAGTCTGCGAAGGACTGATTACCCGTCTACCCGCGTCCGGACCAGCCCGGCCGAGGCGCCCGCAGTTAAACGTGTCATTGTTGCCATTCGTTTACCCGATTTCGCATTTCAGCGGGACACGAGGTGCAAGTTTACCTAAACTTTGACATGTAAGGCCCATAAAAAAGGCCAGTACTGATCGCTTGTGATCGTCACCGTCGAGAGTCCCGCACGCCGATGCCCAACGCCCTGGCCTATCTTATGCTGCTTATCTGGCCCTTGGTCAGCCTGCTGCTGTTCCTGCGCCTGCCGCTGGAGCGGGCGATCCTTTGGTGTTTCATCGGTGGCTACCTTATGCTCCCCCCCGTGGCCGAGTTCGACCTACCGCTGGTGCCGGACATGGACAAATACTCGATCCCCTCGGTCGTGGCCTTTGCTCTGTGCGTCTGGCTTTTGCGCAAGCCGGTGCCGCTGTGGCCACGTCATAAACTGGCCCGCGCGCTGAGTATTCTCTTTGTCCTCTGTGTCGTGCCTACCGTGCTGACCAACGGTGACCCGGTGCTGTTCCGGGTGCTCGGGGATTCTGGCCCCATCGTGTTTCTGACTGATATGCTGCCGGGCCTGCGCTGGCGGGACCTGGGATCGGTAATCATCAACCAGATCATCGTGCTGATGCCTTTTCTGCTGGCCCGGCGGTACCTGTCCTGCGAAGCGGGCCAGAAAGAGCTGCTGCTTGCTCTGTTCCTGGCCGGATTGGCCTATAGCATTCCCGCCCTCTTCGAAATCCGCTTCAGCCCGCAGCTCAACACCTGGATCTACGGATTTTTCCAGCATGATTTTGCCCAGATGATGCGCCAGGGCGGGTTCCGGCCGATCGTGTTCCTGCCGCATGCGCTGTGGCTGGCGTTTTTCATCTTTACCACCATCGTCGCCGCCGTCGCTCTTGGCCGGGCCGCACAGGAGCGGGAGCGGACCAATTTCGCGCTCGCGGCGGTTTATCTTTTTGCAGTGCTCTATCTGTGCAAGAGCCTGGCGTCACTGGTCTACGGTCTGGCCATTGTTCCGATGGTGGCGCTGGCACCGCCCCGCTGGCAGATCCGCCTGGCGATGGTGATCGCGGTGATCGCGGTGACCTATCCCATGTTGCGCAATCTTGGCCTAATACCCACCGATGCCATTCTTGCCCAGGCCGAAGCGATCAGCGCTGATCGGGCGCAATCGCTTGGCTACCGCTTTGACAATGAGGCGATGATGTTGGAGCGGGCCGCCGAGAAGCCCTGGTTCGGCTGGGGGGGCTGGGGCCGCAATCTGGTGCGTGATATGGAGACCGGCCAGATCATATCGGTGCCCGACGGGCGCTGGATCATCACCTTCGGCACTTTTGGCTGGCTCGGGTATGTCGCGGAGATGGGGCTGCTGACCTTGCCGATTTTTCTGCTCGGGCGGGAGCTGCGTCGCCACAAGGGCAGCGCCACCTCGCCATATGCAACGCCGATTGCCCTGATCCTGGCCGCTACTCTGGCCGACATGCTGCTGAACGCCACGCTGATCCCGATTACATGGCTTTGTGCCGGATCCGTGCTTGGATATGCTGAACGCCTAGGCAATCCGGACGTTTTTCGCAGCAAGCGCAGCCTGTTCGATGGTCAGCAGGCCATGTCAGCCTCCGGGACTGCCGCGGGGCCGCGCACCCTCTTGTGACCCGGCCACGGCGCACCGCTGCCTCATTTTTATCGCGTTTCCGGCGTAATTGGTCACCGTCCGTTCATAGCTTGGCCGCATATGGCGATCACTCTGGCCTTGGGCAATCAGGATTTCGGGTGTCATGTTTCCGAGGTTTTGACTGAATTCGGCCCAGCCACGTTTTGGTTCACGATACCTCTGCACCCGCTTTCCCGGGGGCTTTTCCTATTTCGGAACAGAGGTTAACCGGGCGCGACAAGGGGTTGAAGGGATTGACAAAAGACGACCGGCCGTTCCACTTTCACGGCGCTGCGGGTTTCGGTTCAGGGTTGATGCGTAAGACGCGTAAAAGGTGAAGACTAAGTTGGGAAACAAAGACGAGAGCCAAACACGCGCCGACGCCTACTCCGGTGACATCGCCATCGTCGGACTTTCCGTCTGCCTGCCTGGCGCCGAGTCAGCTGCTGCGTTCTGGCGCAATCTGCGTGACGGCATTGAATCCATCGAAGTGCTGGACGAGGCGAGCCTGCTGGAAGCCGGTGAACGCACCTCTATCCTCAGCGATCCCAACTATGTGCCTGCCGCCGCGCGTCTTGAGGGCTATGACGAATTCGATGCCGATTTCTTTGGCTTCAGCCCCAAGGAAGCCGCCATTCTGGACCCCCAGCACCGAAAGTTCCTTGAGGTCGCCTGGGGTGCCATGGAGGATGCCAGCCACCCGCCCGAAAGCCTGGATGAACCCATCGGGGTCTATGCGGGCTGCGGCATGGGTAGCTATTTCTATTTCAACATCTGCTCGAACCCGGCCCTGGTGGACGAGGTCGGCATGTTCCTGCTGCGCCACACCGGCAACGACAAGGACTTCCTGTCGACCCGCGTCAGCCATGTGTTTGATCTGAAAGGGCCATCGGTCAACATTCAGACCGCCTGCTCGACTTCTCTGGTGGCGGTGCATTACGCCTGCAAGGCGCTGCGCGAAGGGGAATGCGGCATGGCGCTGGCAGGCGGCGTCACCATCGAGCTGCCGCAGGGGCGTGGATACCTTTACAAGGAAAACGAGATCCTGTCGCCCGACGGCCATTGTCATGCTTTTGACCACCGGGCGCAGGGCACCGTCTTCGGCTCTGGTGCTGGGGCGGTGGCGCTCAGACGGCTGGAGGATGCCATCGCCGATGGCGACCATATCTGGGCCGTGATCAAAGGCTCCGCGATCAACAACGACGGCGCCGACAAGGCTGGCTATCTGGCGCCTTCGGTCGGAGGACAGGCCACTGCCGTACGCAAAGCGCTGGCGGCAGCGGATGTGACGGCTGAGACCATCGACTATGTGGAATGCCATGGCACCGGAACCTACCTAGGTGATCCAATCGAGGTCACCGCCCTCACAGAAGCCTACCGCGACAGCACCGAGGAAAGCGGCTTTTGCCGCATCGGCTCGGTCAAGACCAACATTGGCCATCTCGATACGGCCGCAGGGGTCGCTGGGCTGGCCAAGACCGCGCTGGCGCTCAAACATCAGCAGATCCCGGCCTCGCTTGGCTACGAGGCACCAAACCCGGCCATTGATTTCGACGGCTCACCATTCAAGGTCAACGCCGCTCTCAGCGACTGGCAGTCCCATTCCGGACCGCGACGTGCTGCGGTGAACGCGCTGGGGGTTGGCGGCACCAACGCCCATGTCATTTTGGAGGAAGCGCCGGACCGCGCCGCCTCCGAGGAAAGCGATTTCCCCTTCCATGTGCTCTGCATCTCGGGCCGGTCCAAGGCGGCGCTTGACGACAACAGCGCCGCGCTGGCCGCGTGGCTGCGCCAGAACCCCGAGGTGGATCTGGCCGATGTGGCCTATACTCTGAAGGAAGGGCGGCGCGGTTTTGCCAAGCGTCGGGTGCTGGTGGCCGAAACCGCAAGCGAGGCCGCCGATCTTTTGGAGACTGGCGATCCACGCAAGGTCTTTACACACGACCATCTGGGCGATGCGCCCGAGGTCGTCTTCATGTTCCCGGGCGGCGGTGCACAATACGCGGGCATGGCGCGCGACCTTTACGAGACCGAACCGGTCTTTGCCGATAGGATGGACCGAGGGATTGATCACCTCCAAGCCAGCCTCGACTATGACATCCGCGCCCTGTGGCTCCCCGAAGAGGGGCAGGAAGAGGCCGCGAATGCAGCCCTGCAAAAGCCCTCGGTGCAGCTGCCGCTGATCATGATCGTGGAATACGCGCTGGCGCAGCTCTGGATCAGCTGGGGCGTGCGCCCCGCTGCGCTGGTCGGCCATTCCATGGGCGAAAACACCGCCGCCTGTCTGGCAGGGGTGATCTCATTCGAGGATTGCATCGATCTGGTGCTCTTGCGCGGGCGGCTCTTCGACACCGTGCCTGCGGGGGGCATGCTGTCCGTCTCCCTGCCGCTGGCCGAGGTGGAGGCACTGATCGGTGACGATCTCGATATCGCCAGCGTCAACGCGCCGCGCCTGACAGCCGTTTCCGGTCCGCAGGCCGCGCTGGACCGGCTGGCAAAGGACCTGAGCGCACGCGACATCGACCATCAGCGGATCCAGATCGATATTGCGGCCCATTCGCGGATGCTGGACGGGATCCTTGAGCAATACGGCGCCTTCCTGCGCGGTCTGACCCTGTCGGCGCCGCAGATCCCGGTGATGTCCAACCGCAGCGGCGACCAGCTGACGTCAGAGCAGGCCAGCGATCCCGACTATTGGGTCAGCCAGCTGCGCGGCACTGTGCAATTTGGCGCCTGCATCGACAGCTTGGCCGAGGTGCCGGGCCGCATTTTTCTGGAGGTCGGCCCGGGCAAGGCGCTCAGCGCGCTGGCGCAAATGGCCCCGGCGGTCACCCCCGGACAGGCGCTCAGCTCACTGCGCCATCCCGAACAGGATGTGATGGATGATGCTTATTTCTTTGGCGTGATCGGACGACTCTGGGCCTGTGGGTATGACGCCGATTGGGATCAGATCTGGGGCGAGGCAAAGCGCCATCGCCTGCCGCTGCCCACTTATGCCTTTCAGCGCAGCCGCTATTTCATCGAACCCGGCACCGCCGCGCAGGTCGAAGAGGCTCCCCTGCCCGCCCGCCACGATGACATCGACAACTGGGGTTACCGAGCGGCGTGGCGCCCGCGCCTTGCCGATTGCGCATTTGATGTTGACACCGAGTTGGATCAGGACCCGCAATGCTGGCTGATCTTCGAAGACGACATCGGCCTTGCCTCTCAGGTGGCGGACAGGCTGGTGGCGGCAGGGCACGCCGTGGTGCGCCTGCGCCCGGGGGATACCTATGCGCAGCTATCGCCGACCTCTTACATCTTGGCGCCCGAACAGGGCCGCGCGGGCTATGCTGCACTGCTGGCGGATCTGGCCCGGACCGAGATGCTGCCAACCCGGATTGCGCATTTCTGGCTAGCGACCGAAGGCGAGACTTTCCGCCCCGGCAGCTCCTTCTTTGACCGCAATCTGGAAACCGGGTTTTACGCCCTGACCGCGCTGGCGCAGGAGCTTGGCAGCGCCGATCTGCCCCAGCCGCCGCACATCACCGTCTTCACCACCGGCGCCGTGCAGTTGCGGGACGAGGCTTTGCCGGATCCGGAAAAGGCGATGATCGCCGGTCCTGCCCGGGTGATCCCGCGCGAATTGCCTGGTTTCTCCTGCGCCACGGTGGATATCGAGCTGCCCCGCGCAGAAACCGGTCTGCTGGCCCGGATCAAGGGCGCGGCGGCGCCAGATATCTCCTCTCGCCTGCTTGAGGAACTTCTGGCCGAGCCAACCAGCACAGCCGCCGCCTGGCGCGGTGAAAAACGTTATGAGCTGGACTGGCGCCCGGTCGAACTGCCGCCTGCCGAGCTGCCCACCTTCAAACAAGGGGGCACCTATCTGATCACCGGTGGCTATGGTGGCATTGGCCTCTCAATCGCCCGGCACCTGCTGGAAGAATACGCCGCAAATGTCATCCTGATTTCGCGCGAGGGCCTCCCCGAACGCGGCGGATGGGCGCAATATCTGCGTAGTCACAGCCCCGCCAACCGCACCGCCACGCGCATCCGCGCGGTCGAGGCCCTGGAGGAGATCGGCAAGGGCGCGGTGCTGCCGCTGGCCGCCGATGTCTGCAACTCCGGCCAGATGCGCGCCGCGCTAAAGACCGCCGAGGACCGCTTTGGCCACCTCACCGGGGTGATCCATGGCGCGGGCAGTATCGATGACGGGCCATTGCTGGCGAAATCGGACGAACAGATCGCCAAGGTCCTGGCACCCAAGGTCAGCGGGTTGCGTGTACTGGACAGCCTGTTTCCCGATGGCAGCCTTGATCTGATGGTGCTGTTCTCCTCATCCTCGACGGTGACGGGACCGGCGGGACAGGTGGATTACATCGCCGCCAACGAATACCTCAACGCCTGGGCGGCGCATCGCCGGGGCGGCAAGACCCGTGTCGTGGCGGTGGATTGGGGCGTCTGGGCCGATACCGGCATGGCTTCCGAAGCGATGGCCGCCCGGCAAGGCGAAGCGATGGCCGCCCGGCAAGGCAGTGACGGCCCCTCGGACCCTGTACCCTGCGCACAGGCCCTGCTGGACAGCGAAGGATTTGATGGCAGCGGCAACTGTATCTACCGCACCCGACTGGATGCAGCCCAACACTGGCTGCTGAATGAACACCGCACCGCCGATGGCACCGCAGTGATGCCCGGCACCGGTTACATCGAACTGGCTGCAGAGGCGATGACGGCCCTTGGCATGGCCGAGGATGGCGCGCTGCCAGCCTTTGAACTGCACGACCTTTACTTCCTGCGCCCGCTTGTAGTCGCCGATGACAGCCCGGCAGATCTGCTGATCCGGCTGCTGGCCGAGGAAGACGGCTACGCGCTGTCCTTCTACACCGCCAGCGGCGAAGGCTATGCCCTGCATGCCGAGGCCAAGGTGACATTTGCAGAAACACAGACCACGGCGGCGCCGGTTGACCTCAGCGCTCTTGCCGCCCGCTGCCCGTCGCAGACCGAAACCGATGCCGCGCGACTGAAATCCCCGCAGGAGGCCAACCTGCTTTTTGGCCCGCGCTGGCATGTGCTGCAGCGCATGGCCTTTGGCAGCGGCGAAGGGATCGCGACACTACAACTGGCCGATGCGGCCAAATCCGACGGAACGATTCTGCACCCGGGGCTGCTGGATCTGGCAACCGGCTGGGCCATCGCGCTGGCGCCGGGCTATAGCCCTGACCACCTTTGGGTGCCCCTGTCGTACCGGGCCATCCGCATCCATGCGCCACTGACCGAGACAATCCACAGCCACATGCGCCTGTCCGCGCAAGCCGCCGACGCCGCTGGCGAAGGGACCGCCGTATTCGACGTGACGCTATGCAATGATACAGGGCGGGTTCTGGTCGAGATCGAAGGCTTCCGCATGCAGCGGATGACGCAGGCTCTGGCTCCCGCTGCAACTGCGGCGGCTGATGTCAGCGCCGCCGATATTGCCATGGGCAAAGGGGGCAGCGCTCAGCCCCTGTCGCCCGAGGAACGCCGCCTTCACCACAATATCGCAAGCGGCATCCGCGCCGAAGACGGGGGCGAGGCCCTGTCGCGCGCCCTTGCTACGGCAACCTCCGGCGGCCTGTCGCAAATCGTGGTCTCGGCTCTTGATCTGCCTGCCCTGATCGAACAGGCCAAGATGACCAGTTCCGAGGCCCCATCGGACAGCCAAAGTTTTGAGCGCCCGCAGCTCGACACTGATTACGTAGCGCCGGAAAACGCGGTTGAGGAGGTCCTGGCGGGATATTTCCAGACCCTTCTGGGTGTGGGCGAGGTCGGCACCCGCGACAGCTTCTTCGATCTGGGTGGGCATTCCCTGATCGCGGTGCGGCTGTTTGCCCAGATCAAGCGGGATTTTGGCGTCGAGTTCCCCCTGTCAGTCCTCTTCGAAGCCCCAAGTGTTGCCGATCTGGCAACCAGGATTATCGCCCGAAAAGGTGGCGGCGTGACCACCGAAGGCAGCGCGCAGTCCCCGGACACTACCGATGACGCAGGGCCAGAACCCTTTACCCATCTGGTCAAGCTTCACGCCGGAGATGGCACCGGACGGCGCCCTTTCTTCCTTGTGGCCGGCATGTTTGGCAACGTGTTGAACCTGCGGCATCTGGCCCAGATGCTGGGCAGCGACCGCCCGGTCTACGGCCTTCAGGCGCGCGGGTTGATCGGGGACGTCGCGCCACACGACAACATTGCCGAGGCCGCCACCGATTACCTGCACGAGGTGCGGCAGATCCAGCCGCAGGGGCCTTATCTTCTGGGCGGTTTCTCGGGCGGTGGCATCACGGCCTATGAAATGGCGCAGCAGCTGAAGGCTTCCGGAGAGGAAACCGCAGCGCTGGTCCTGCTCGACACACCGCTGCCGGTGCGCCCACCGCTGAGCCGACAGGACAAGGCGCTGATCAAACTGCAGGAGTTGCGCCGCAAGGGACCGTCCTATCTGGCGGAATGGGCGCGCAACCGCGTTGCCTGGGAGATCACAAAACGCCAACGCCGCCAGGGCAGCAACGATGCAGGCGCCGCGCCTGCCTTTAACAACCGGCAGATCGAAATGGGCTTCCGCGCCGCTGTTGCCAGCTATGAATTGCAGCCCTGGGACGGCGCCATGTCGCTGTTCCGTCCGCCACTGGACCAGCACTGGCAGGTCTCGGGTGGCAATTGGGTCAGCACCGAGCGGGAGTATGTCTTTGACGACAACGACTGGACCCGCTGGGCGCCGGAGATCGAGGTGATCGAAGTGCCCGGTGACCACGACAGCATGGTACTGGTACCCAACGTCAGCGTTCTGGCGGCTGAGGTCAAAGCGCGGCTGGACCGGGCCGAGGCTGGCTATACTGCGCCAGCACCGGTACATGCCGGGCAAGTGCGCAATCAGGCGGCGGAGTAGATGTCCATGGCCCCTCCCCCACAGTCCCAAAGCGACAGCGTTCTGACCATCATCCTGAACTACCGCACCCCGCAGATGACACTGCAGGCGGCAGAGGCAGCGTTGGCGGAAATGGAAGATCTGCCCGGCGCCGTGGTGATCGTGGAAAACGGATCGGGCGATAACTCATGGGAAGAGTTGCAGGCAGGCGCCGCCAGCCGGGGCTGGCTGGACAGCGGCAAACTGCGGCTGATCCGTTCGCCCGTCAACGGTGGCTTTGGCGCGGGCATGAACATCGGCATGGAGGCCGGTCTGCCCGATGGCAGCGCGCCGGGGTTCTATTACCTGCTGAACTCCGATGCCTTTGTAGAGGGCACAACGATTTCCCGGCTGCGGGAATTTCTCCTTTCCAGCCCCGGCGCGGGCCTTGCCGGATCCTTTGTGCATGGCACGGATGATGTGCCTCACCGCACCGCCTTCCGCTTCCCCTCGATCGCGGGAGAGTTCGAAATGGCCGCCCGCACCGGTATCGTGACCCGGCTGCTGTCTCATGCGGTGGTGGCGATGGATATGCCGCAGCAAGAGACCCAGGTCGACTGGACCGCCGGCGCCAGCCTGATGATCCGCCGCGAGGTGATCGAGGATATCGGTGGCTTTGACGAAAGTTTTTTCCTCTATTTCGAGGAAACGGATCTGTGCAAGCGCGCCGCGCAGGCCGGATGGCGCACGCATTACGTGCCGACCAGCACCGTGGCGCATCTCGGCTCGGCCTCGACCGGGATGAAGTCCTGGGACCGCACACCGACCTACTGGTTCGATTCCCGCATGCATTATTTCGTCAAGACGGACGGGGTGATCTACGCCGCCCTCGCCACCCTGGCGCGCGTCCTCGGCTGCGGCCTTTATGGGCTGCGGCGACTGATCCAGAAAAAGCCAGCCGCAGATGCGCCGCATTTTCTGCGCGATCTGCTGATCCACGCGCTGCGGTCGGCGATCCGCTCCAAGACAGCAATACGTGAAACGCGCCCTCACAGTCATGTTCCGGAGGAACAGAAATGAGTCAATTTTCCTCAGTCATCATCGGCAATGAATCCCTCGCGGTGGGATGCGGCGATGCGCTGCTGGCGCGCGGGCATCAAATCTCTGCCGTCGTGTCGCAGGATGATGGTATTCGCAGCTGGGCCGAAAAACACGGAATCCCAGTGCACGCCAGCCCAGATGGACTGACCAAGGGTTTCGACTGGCTGCTCTCCATTGCCAACCTGCGTGTGATTCCCGACCGGGTGCTGACGCTGGCGGCCAAGGGCGCGGTGAACTTTCACGACGGGCCGCTGCCACGTTACGCCGGCCTCAACGCGCCGAACTGGGCGCTGATTGAGGGCGCCGACAGCTATGGCATCACCTGGCACATGATCGAAGGCGGCATCGATGAGGGCGATATCCTCGCCCAGCGCCTGTTCGATGTGGCAACGGATGACACCGCCTTCAGCCTCAACTCCAAATGCTATGCCGCCGCGATGGACAGCTTTGGCACGGTGATAGACCAGCTGGAGGCAGGCACACTAAACCGTCAACCACAGGACCTGCGCCAGCGCAGTTATTACGCCCGCAGCGACCGGCCCGCGGCAGGCGCGCTGATCGATTTTACCGCCCCGGCGGCGGCGATCACCCGTCTGGTGCGCGCGCTTGATTTTGGCGGCTACTGGAACCCGCTTTGCGCCGCGAAATGCGCCATCGGCGAGAATATCCTGCTGGTCGGCAGTGCTGACGCGGTGGAGGGCACCGGCGCGCCCGGCAGTGTGATCGAGGTCAGCAAGGACAGCCTGACCGTGGCCTGCGGCGATGGCGCAGTGCGGCTCAGCGGTCTGACCGATCCAGCGGGGCGCAAACGGGCGCCTGTCGATCTGTTTAAGTCCGGCGATGCGCTCCCGATCCTGAGTGACGCGGAAAAGCACGCGATCACCGAAGCCCTTGCCAAGACACAGAAAGGCGAAAGCCATTGGCGCCGCGCGCTGGCAGCGATGCGCCCGGTCGCTGTTCCCCTGGCGGAACCGACCGGTGACAGCGGCCTCGCCCGCCGTCCCATTCCAGCGCCGGATGGCCTGACAGAGGCACAGATCGCCGCCGCAGTCCTGACTTGGGCCCTGCGCAGCGCGGGGGAAGAGGTCGCCGATATTGCCCTCAGCCTTGAGACCATGACACCGCTGGCGGGGCTTGTCTCTGGCTGGGTTCCAGTGCAGGGACAGCGCGACGACACCTTCGGGGATCTGCGGGACCGCGTCGCCAAAGAGATTGAAAAAGCCCGCGCAACAGGCGGGTTTGCCGAGGATTTGATTGCCCGCGCGCCGGAACTGGCACCGCAGGCACAGCCCGGCATTGGTTTGTCCATGGGACGGGATGCAGCTCTGCCAGGCTGCGTCGCGACCGTGTCATGGGCGGATGGGGTGCTTGCGCTCCATGTGGATGGTGCCCGGCTGACACCAAAGGCCGCGGAGCTGCTCGCCGCGCGGCTGGAGCTGCTGCTGGGCGCCATTTCCACCCCGGATCACGCAGATAGCCCTCTCGCCGATCTGCCGGTCCTGCCCGAGGGTGAGCGCCGGGCGTTGCTCAACGACTGGAACCAGACAGCCGCAGACACGGGACCGGATCAGACCATCCACGCCGCATTTGCAGCGCAGGTGTCCCGCACACCCGAGGCCACGGCTTTGGTATTCGAGGATCAGAGCCTCAGCTACGCAGACCTCAATGCCCGCGCCAACGGGGTCGCGGCCAGACTACAGGACATGGGCGTCAAACCCGGCAGCCATGTGGGGATCTACGTCTCCCGCAGTCCGGATCTGGTGGTGGCCGCCCTCGCGGTGATGAAGGCAGGCGGCGCCTATGTGCCGCTCGACCCCGCCTATCCTGCGGATCGGATTGCCCATTTCATCAAGGACAGCGGCGCCGATGTCATCGTGACACAAGACGCCCTGCAAGGCAGCCTGCCCGCCTCAAGCGCGCAACTGCTGGTACTGGATGGCGCGGATGCCCCCGCCCCGAGTGTCGCGCCTGTTGATGGCGGCGCCACCGGACAGGATCTGGCCTATGTGATCTATACCTCCGGCTCTACCGGCCTGCCCAAGGGGGTGATGGTGCGCCACGCCAATGTGGCGAATTTCTTTGCCGCAATGGATGCGCGCATTCCCCATCAGCCCGGCGATGCCTGGCTCGCGGTGACCAGCCTCTCCTTTGATATCTCGGTGTTGGAGCTGTTCTGGACCCTCGCGCGCGGCTTCAAACTGGTGCTCTCCAGCGATGAAAGCCGCCTGCAGCTATCCAACGGGCCAATTGCCATCTCGGACCGCAAGATGGACTTCAACCTGTTCTACTGGGGCAATGATGATGGCCCCGGCCCACGCAAATACAACCTGCTGCTGGAGGGTGCGAAATTCGCCGATCAGCATGGGTTCAACGCGGTCTGGACGCCCGAGCGGCACTTTCACGCCTTTGGCGGTCCCTACCCGAACCCCTCGGTCACCGGGGCAGCCGTCGCGGCGGTGACGCAGAATATCGGTGTGCGCTCGGGCTCTTGCGTGGCGCCGCTGCACCATCCCGCCCGCATCGCCGAGGAATGGGCGGTGATCGACAACCTGACGGCGGGGCGCGCCGGTATCGGCTTTGCCGCAGGCTGGCAACCGGATGATTTCATCCTGCGCCCCGAGAATACGCCGCCGGCCAACAAACCGGCGATGTACGACGCCATCGAAACCGTGCGCAAACTCTGGCGTGGCGAAGAGGTCGCCTTCCCGCGCAAGGATGGCGGCACCCATGCGGTGCTCACACAGCCTCGCCCTGTGTCCAGCGAACTGCCGGTCTGGGTCACTACGGCTGGCAACCCCGACACCTGGCGCGAGGCTGGCGAGATCGGCGCCAATGTGCTGACCCACCTGTTGGGGCAAAGCATCGATGAGGTCGCAGGCAAGATCCGCATCTACCACGACGCCCTGCGCGGCGCCGGGCATGATCCGGCGGAGTTCGCCGTAACGCTGATGCTGCACACCTATCTGGCCGACAGCCGCGAGGAGGCCCGTCAGACCGCGCGCGAGCCGATGAAGGATTACCTGCGCTCTGCCGCGGGTCTGATCAAGCAATACGCCTGGGCCTTCCCCGCCTTTAAGAAACCCAAAGGCGTCAACAATCCCTTTGAAATGGATCTTGGCATCCTGTCCGAGGAAGAACTGGACGCGATTCTCGACTTTGCCTTCGAACGCTATTTCGAGGACTCAGGCCTGTTCGGCACCGTGCAGGATGGCGTCGCCCGGGTCGAGCAACTGAAGCGCATCGGCGTGGACGAGATTGCCTGCCTCATCGACTATGGAATCGCGCCTGACGTGGTGCTCGAGGGGCTTAAACCGCTGGCCGAGGTGCTGCGCCTGTCTAACGCCCCGCAAGAATTGGCCACGGACGACTTTTCACTTGCGGCGCAGATCCTGCGCCATGACATCAGCCATATGCAATGTACGCCCTCCATGGCGCGCATGATGGTGCAGAACGATGAGGCCCGCATGGTGCTGCCGCACTTTAAGCATCTTCTGGTCGGGGGCGAAGCGCTGCCCGGCGATCTAGCCGGTGATCTGCGCGAGGCTGGACCCGGGCAAATCCACAACATGTACGGCCCGACCGAAACTACCATCTGGTCGACCATGCAGACCCTTGATGGCGTCCCGGCAGGCGTTGCCGATATCGGCGGGCCCATCGCCAATACCCAAGTTTACGTGCTGGACGCTGAGGGCGCGCCGCAGCCCATCGGTGCACCGGGGGAGTTGTTCATCGCCGGACACGGCGTGACCGCAGGTTATTGGCAACGGCCCGAACTGACAGCGGAGCGGTTTGTCCCCGATCCCTTTGGCGGCGGGTTGATGTATCGCACCGGCGATCTGGTGCGCTGGCGCGCGGATGGGCGGCTCGATTTCCTGGGACGGACCGACCATCAGGTGAAGATCCGCGGCCAACGTATTGAACTTGGAGAGATTGAAGCGGCCCTGGCCGTCCAGCCCGGCGTCACCGGCGCGGTTGTCATGCCGCGCAAGATCGGCGCGGGAGAACAACTGGTCGGCTATATCACCACCTCTGCTCCGGTGCAGGAGGCTGCGTTGAAACAGGCACTTTCGGCCAGGTTGGCCGAGGTGATGGTGCCATCGCATATCGTGACTCTGGATGCGTTTCCACTGACCCCCAACAAGAAGATCGACCGCAAGGCGCTGCCGGATCCAAAACCGGCGCGGGTTGCCGCACCCACCGCAGTGCCCCCTCCCAAGGGCGGCGCGCAGGGCAAGATCGCCGCGATCTGGGGGCAGATTCTTGGTCTCGATGGGATCGGCGCCCAGGACAATTTCTTTGTCCTTGGCGGCCATTCCCTGCTGGCGGTGCAGGCGCACAGGGACATCCGCATTGCGCTTGAGGTGCCGAAACTGTCGATCACCGACATCTTCCGCTTCCCGACGCTCGCCGGTCTTGCCGCCCATATCGAAGGGCTTGCAGGCGGCGCGGAATCGCCGGATGATCCGGCCGATGCAGAACAGGCCGCCGCAGCCGAGGCGGCCAAATCGGAAACCATGTCGAAACGGCGGGCGATGCGCGCCAGCCGCAAAGCCCGGACCGGATGGTAACTGACAGCCCCGCCCCCCTTGATCAGACAACCGATGCGCGGCTGGCTCTGGTCCGGCCGCTCTTTGGCGCTGGCATATCGCTGGGGGCGGCCAACCCGCTGGGGGCGTTGCCCGATCCCTTCCCGCAAGAGCGCGCCTGCCTGTCGCCCAGCGCCGTGGATAAACGCCGCCGCGAATTTGCCGCCGGGCGGGCGGCTGCGCACCGGGCGATGCAGGATCTTGGCCGGGCACCCTGCCCCATCGTGATTGCCAAATCCCGCGCGCCCATTTGGCCCAAAGGGTTGACCGGATCGATCACCCATACCCACAGCTGCGCCCTTGCCGCCGTGACCTCAACACAGACCCGGCGCGCCATTGGCATCGACGTCGAGGAAGACACGCCCCTGAAAGACGACCTGCGCCCGGCGATCTGCTCTGCCCGCGAACAGGATTGGCTGACCTCGCAGGACAACCCCGGCCAGATGGCCAAGCTGATCTTCTCCGCCAAGGAAGCTGCATATAAGTGCCAGTATACTGTCAGTGAACAGTTTTTCGGCTTTGACGGCATGGAATTGGAGATCAAACCAGAAGACGCGGGTGAAACGTTCCGGCGCGGGCGTTTCGTAGCCGCCTTCACTTCCGACCGCCCGCCGTTTCGCACTGGCGCCCGGATCAACGGTGCCTATGTCATCGGGGAAGGTATCATTTTCACCGCAGCAAGCCTGGAGGCGTGAGCAATGGGAAAACGATCTCTGCTTCTGGCGCTGACGACCTGCCTGCACGGGATTTGGGCCAGCCTGCCCCTGCAGGCCGCGCCGTTTCCAGTCCCCGAGCTTTCCCCACCAGAGCAGCCAATGAAGGTCTATCACCTTGGCCACTCTCTGGTTGGCCCTGTGATGCCGCACATGCTGGCGCAGCTCGCCCCCAAGGGGCACAGCTGGAATAGCCAGCTCGGGTCGGGCACATCGCTAAAGCAGCACTGGGAGCCAGAGGAGACGATCCTTCATTTCGATCTGGTGAATCAGGCCCCCATCTGGCGCGACGCCAAAGAGGCCATCGGTTCCGGCGATTATGATGCGGTGGTGCTGACAGAAATGGTCGAGCTGCGCGACGCGGTGAAGTATTTCGGCTCTGCCAAATACATGCGCCGATGGGCCGCGCTGGCCCGTGATGCTTCGCCTGACACGCGGATCTATCTTTATGAGACCTGGCATCACCTTGATGACCCGGACGGCTGGCAGGCGCGCATCGCAAGCGATCTGGACCGGCTCTGGCTGGGCAAGCTACTCGGATCAGACACGCGTCGCAATCCCAAACGCCCGGTCTACCTGATCCCCGCCGGACAGGTCATGGCCGCTGTCGCACGGGCCATTGATGCTGGCCAGATCGTCGGGCTGAGCGATGTTTCGGATCTTTTCGCCAAGACACCGGAAGGCGCACAGGACACTATTCATATCAATGACTTGGGTGCATATATTGTCGCCCTCGCCCACTATGCCGTGCTTTATCACCGCTCCCCTGTTGGCCTGCCGCACCAGCTGTCGCGTCCGGATGGAGAGGCAGCGACGGCGCTGTCACCGGCCGCTGCCGAGACGGTGCAGCAAATCGTCTGGCAGGTGGTGACAGGGATCCCCCGCACGGGTCTCTCTGACGCAGGCCAGAACGGATGAACCTTGAAACACTGATCACCTCGGTCCTGATGGTGGGCCATTCGCTGTTTGGCCAGGACAATCCCGCCATGCTGGAACAGCTGTTGCGCCAGTCCAGTAGCAGTGCCACCGTCGAAGCGCAGATCATCAATGGCGCGCCGCTCAGCTACAACTGGGAGCACGGCGAAAGCGCCGAAGGGGTGAACGCCCGCGAGCGGCTCCAGACCCCAGTCGACGCGGTGATCCTCACCGAGGGTCTTCCGCTGGCCAATCACCTGAAATGGAGCAATACCGAAGAGACCGTCACCCGCTATTACCAGTTGGCCAAGGATGCCAATCCCGATGCCGCTGTCTATCTGCAGGAAACCTGGCACAGCCTCAGCAGCGGAACCGGCACCGAGGTGCCGTTTGACGAAGGCGCCGATATCGCCTGGCGTGACCGGCTGGAGCAAGACCTGCCCCGCTGGCAGGCTGTGGTGGATGAAGTCAACGACAGCGTCGGTGGTGATATGCGCCTACTTCCCGCCGGGCAGGCCATGGCGCGTCTGGACGATGCCATCCGGGCCGGAACGGTGCCGGGCCTCACCGAGATTTCTGAAGTCTTTTCCGATGACATCCACCCAAATTCCACCGGGTTCTACTATATCAGCGCGCTACAATATGCGGTTCTGACCGGACACAGCCCGGTGGGTCTGCCGCACCGGCTACAGGATCGTTGGGGCAAAGCCTATCCGGCGCCTGAGCCCGCGCTGGCCCGGCGGCTGCAGGAGATCGCCTGGGCCGCGGCCCAAGGCGAGGAGGTGCGCACCGCCGCCCTGCCGCCCGACCCGCCGCCGCTGCCCTCCGACCCCGTCACGCCGCGCCTCAACGCCGAGGTTGCGACCTCTGCCACTGCGGTCGAGACTGTTGCGAAGGCACCGCCGCGCCAGCCGATCGCCATGAACCTGATGGAGGTCGCCGACTGGAGCCCGCAGGCGCCTTTCCTTGACCACTTCAAAACCGCCCGCCCGTGGATCGGCCACCTGCCTGGGCGCTGGGGCGGTGTCGGCCATGACGATCTTGCCGCTGCAGGCTATCTGGACCCGCAAGGCTGGCCCACCGCCATGCCGCCCGAGCTTGGCTCCATCGGCACCGTCATTCTGACCGATCTGCCCGCCTCGGCGCACTCGCTTGCCGGGCGTTATGTGCTGCGCTTTGACGGCTCCGGCATTGTCGAGGTCTCGGGCCGCGCCGAAAACGTCCGCTACCGCAAGGGCAAGGTCACCTTTGACTATACCCCCGGCCCCGGCCCGGTCGAAATCCGCATTCAGCGTACTGGGCGCGGGGCGGACTATGTCCGCAACATCACCGTGGTGCGCGCCGATCAACTGCAGGCCTATGAAGATGGCGCCCTGTTCAACCCACTCTGGCTCGACATGCTGGATGGGTTTGACGTGCTGCGCTTTATGGACTGGATGCAGACCAACGATTCCGAACAGGTTGGCTGGGAAGACCGCCCGGAGGTCTCCGACTACACCTGGGCGCGCAAGGGCGTTCCGGCCGAGATCCTGCTGGCGCTGGCCAATACGCTGGGCGCCGATCCCTGGTTCAATATGCCCCATATGGCCGACGACAGCTATCTGCGCAATTTCGCCCAGCTGGTGGATGGCGGCCTGGACGAGGATCTACGTGCCTATGTGGAATACTCCAACGAGGTCTGGAACTGGCAATTTGCACAGGCCCAATGGGCAGACGAGCAGGCCCGCAGCCTCTGGGGCGGCAGCGACCTCTGGATGCAGTTCTACGGCGGACGCGCTGCGGAAATGTCGCGGATCTGGACCGATGTCTTTGGCGCAGACGCCGACCAACGACTGGTGCGGGTGATTTCCAGTCAGACCGGCTGGCCGGGCCTTGAGGAACAGGTGCTGAACGCACCGCTCTGGGTGGCCGGAGCACCTGACCGCCTGCCCCCGGCGCGCTATTTCGATGCCTATGCGATTACCGGCTATTTCGGCGGCACGCTGGGCCTGCGCGACAGCGCCCCCATGGTACGCGCCTGGATCGCCGACAGCCGCGACAGGGCCCGCGCTGCCGCCGCTGATCTGGGGCTGCAGGGCGCTGAGGCTGCGTCCTATATCGAGGCGCATCAATACGATGTGGCAACGGCGCAGGCGGCGCTGGAAATCGAGGATGGCCTCCTCAGCGAAGACGGCAGAGGCTCCATGTCCGATTATCTGGGCAAGGAACTGCCCTATCACAAATCCGTTGCCGAAGAATACGGGCTCGATCTGATCATGTACGAAGGCGGCAGCCATGTGGTGGGTGTCGGCCAGATGGTCGAGGACGCAGAGCTGACCGGCTTTTTCACCCACTTCAATTACACCGAGGAAATGGCCGCGCTTTATACGAAGATGCTGACCGGCTGGGCCAAGCATGGCGGCACCCTGTTCGCGGCCTATGCCGATGTGGCTGTGCCCGGCAAATGGGGCAGCTGGGGTGCGCGGCGCACGCTCAGCGACGACAACCCGCGCTGGCGGGTGCTGGAGGCGGTGAAATGACACCGCTGATATCGGTGCTGATCCCGGCCCATAACGAGGCGGCGTATATTCGCCCCTGTCTTGAGGCACTTTATGCCTCTGATCCGTTGCCCGGCTCGGCCGAGGTTCTGGTGCTGGCCAATGGCTGCACTGATGACACCGCTGAAATTGCCCGTTCTGTCACCCTTCCCCAAGGCTGGAGCCGCAAGGTGATCGACCTGCCACAGGGCGGCAAGCTGGCCGCGCTCAACGCCGGGGATGCCCGTGCAAAGGGCGCTGTGCTGGTCTATCTTGATGCCGATGTCACTGTTACCCCGCCTCTCTTGGCGCAACTGGCCGGAGCTCTGACGCCGGAGCGACCGCTTTATGCCAGTGGCAGCCCCCGTGTCGCCCGGGCCCGCTCTTGCCTGACCCGCGCCTATGGGCAGTTCTGGTCCAGACTGCCCTTTGTCACGGATGGCGCCCCCGGTTTTGGCCTTTTTGCAATGACCCGTACCGGGCGTGAGCGCTGGCAGGACTGGCCCGACATCATCTCGGACGACACATTCGCACGGCTGTCCTTTGCCCCTGCCGAGCGCATTCGTGTGCCCGCCCGCTATGACTGGCCGATGGTCGAAGGCTTTGCCAATCTTGTGCGGGTGCGCAGACGGCAGAATGTCGGCGTCGAGGAAATCGCCAAGCGATTTCCGCATCTGTTGGAAAACGATGACAAACGCAGCCTCGGCGCATCGGGTCTGATGCGTCTCTTCCTGCGCGCCCCGCTGGGGTTTGCCGCCTATGCGCTGGTCAGCCTGACGGTAAAAACGCCACTGTTCAGGACCAAGACACGCTGGGCGAGAGGTCGCTAGGCCTCCTGACGCCTGCGGACTGACGCCACCGCGCCGCGCTTGCGCGGCGCCAGGCCCAACCGTCGCACACGCGGCTCTGCCGTGGGCAAGATGGGCGGGAGAGCCCCTTTGCTAGCTTGTATGTACGGAGAGGTTTTCTTGGCTCAATCAGTCCGCGTTTGTGGACAGTCCACCGCTTTGCTCTCTTGGAACAATGCCGCCAGTTTTTCGGCCTCCCGGTCGCTGTCGTGGCGCTCAAGGACCCGCGCGCGCCCGGCTGTTCCCATGGCGGCCAACCTCTCCTGTGGCAGTTTGGCGATCTCTGCGACCGCATCGACCAAGCCCTGCGCGTCCCCGGCGGGCACCAGCCAGCCGGTTTGCCCCTCGACCACCAGTTCGGGAGTGCCCGCCACATAGGTTGCCAGGACCGGACGGGCGGCGGCCATGGCCTCCATCACCACCATCGGCAAACCTTCGGCAAAGGAGGGCATGACCAGCACATGCGACGCGGCCAATTCTGCCCGCACCCCTGCTTCGTCCAACCATCCTGTTAGGCTGACGTGGTCCTGCAAGCCCGCGCGGTGGATCTCTGCCTCCAGATCCGGGCGCATCTCGCCATCCCCGATCAGCGTCAGATGCACCTCGGGGTTCTCAGCCACGATCTGGCGCATGGCCCGCAAGAGCAGCATCTGCCCCTTTTGCTCCACGAACCGCCCGATGGCGACCAACCGCAACGCGCCGCCCGGCATCGGGGCGGGGTCGCTGAACTTTTCCGGTTCGATCCCGCAATGCACCACCTTCAGCCGGTCCCAACTGCCGAAATCCGCCCAACGGCTGAGCTGACTTTTGCCAAAACTGCTGATCGCCGCCGCAAAGGCTGCGCGGTTCACTTTCTCCCCCAGCGACAAGGCATGCGGGGCATCGAATTCCTCAGGCCCATGCGTGGTGAAACTGTACGGCACCCCATTAAGCTCCTGCGCCAACAGCGCAACGGTGGTCGCATTCGTGCCGAAATGCGCATGCATGTGATCAACCCCGGCGGCCTTGCAGCGGCGCGCCACATAGGCGGCCTCTGCAAGGTAGATCAGGTGCCGCAGCCGCCCTGCCGCCGATACACGCCCCATCCGCATGGCGAGTTTCAGCGCCGCAAGAAACCGTCCCGGCGTCGCCCCGGCAGCCGCCAGAAGCGCCGCCAGCAACCCAAGGGGACCTGCCTTCAGAACGTAGTGGGTGCGTTGCCCCTCACGCTGATCTCCCGGATCAACCAAAACCGTCTCGCTGGGGCGCATCGCAAGGCGGATCACCTCCACCCCCTGCCGCTCCAGCGCCTGCACTTCACGGCGGATAAAGCTGTGCGACGGCTGCGGGTAGGTATTCAGAACATAAGCGACTTTCACTGCAGCACGGCCCCGTTTCCTGCGCGGCTGCCGGTATCGGCCGCGCCCCACTTTTGCCGCAGACTAGCGGCTGGTTGCAGGCTTGCCTAGCTCCCGGCCGTGACCTGCCACCCCGCTGCATCAATCGACGTGGGTGCAGGCGATTGTCGCGAAATTTCATACTCTTCCGCCCATGTCCGGCACTGCAAGGATGATGCAGATTGACCTGCCGCCACGCCCTGCCTAGCGTGCAGGAAAACCATCAGGAGGTCAGATGCTGAAGCAAGCCGCGCTGTTTTCCGGCCAGGGGCTGCTGGCGCGTGTGCTGCGCTCGGCCTCGTGGATGATGATCGGCTATGGCGGCAGCCAGGCTCTGCGGCTTGGCGCCAATCTGATCCTGGCCCGGCTGCTGTTCCCCGAAGCCTTTGGCCTGATGGCACTGGTCAGTGTGGTGACCGTTGGCCTTTCGCTGTTTTCCGATGTCGGGATCGGCCCGTCCATTGCGCAGAATGAACGCGGCGATGATCCCGACTTTCTCAACACCGCTTGGACCATTCAAGTTGTCCGCGGGTTCGGTCTCTGGGGGATGACTCTGCTGCTGGCCTGGCCTGTTTCCTGGCTCTATCAGGCCCCGGATCTGCTGCTCTACTTGCCGATTGCCGGCATTGGCCTCGCCATCGCAGGCTTCAACCCGACCCGCATTGAAACTGCGCACCGGCACTTGCTGGTCGGGCGCCTCACTGCACTGGATCTCGCGGCACAGGCTCTTGGCATCGGCGCTATGGTGCTTTTGGCATGGGCAACAGGATCGGTTCTGGCGCTGGTTTTGGGCGGGGTCATTCAGGCCGCGGCGAAACTGGCGCTGACCCATTTTGGCCTGCCAGGGCAGACAAACCGGTTTCGCTGGGAACCCCGCGCCGCGCAGGAGCTGATCCGCTTTGGAAAATGGATCTTTCTCTCCACGGCCTTCTGGTTCCTGACCTCGCAGGGCGACCGGGCCATTCTGGGCCGCTTCGTGCCGCTGGACGTGCTGGGCGTCTATAATATCGGCTACTTTTTGGCGAGTTTCCCGATGCTGCTGGGCCATGCGGTGAACCAGAGGCTGATGATTCCGGTCTACCGCGACAAGCCCGCCGATGGGCCGCCAGAAAACCGGCGCAAACACCGCCTGCTGCGCGCAGGTCTGAGCGCCGTGATCCTGTCGTTGCTGTTGATTATGGCCTGGATCGGCCCCTGGCTGACAGTTCTGCTCTATGATGCGCGCTATCAGCAGGCGGGCGCGATGATCGTACTGATCTCACTGGCACTGGCCCCGGCCGTCATCACCATGACCTACGATCAAGCCGCATTGGCCGCCGGAGATAGCCGGGCGTTCTTTGTCTTCACCGCCAGCCGCGCCCTGCTGCAAACAGCACTTTTCTTACTCGGCAGCTACTGGTTCGGGCTGCCCGGCGGTATTGCAGCGCTGGGACTGGCGATGCTGGGCGCCTATCCGGTGCTGATCTGGCTGGCCCGTCGCCACGGCGCCTGGGATCCCCTGCACGATCTGGTTTCTGGCTTTCTGGTTGTTCTGGTCGGAAGCGGTGCCCTCTGGTGGCATCAGGATGCTGTACTAACCCTGATCAGGGCGCTGACCCCCTGATCCTTAGCAAAGGACGCCGACCACGGTTTCATCCGCCCCAAAATACGCAAGGCATTCAAGACCGCCCCTTATTCCCGGACCGTCGCTTGGCCCCCGGAGCCTTGATTTCCGGAATGGTGACAACTGGCATCAGGCCGGTTTCACGCTTCATCTGAATCGCTGAACGCAGCACCGGTTTTCTCAGCTCCAGCAGAAAGGCAACCATCAGCGCCACCATCACGCTGACAGCACCGCCTAGCAGCGCCTTACGCTTACGCCCGCCAGTGACTGGGTAATCCGGCAGGGCGGCAGGCTCCAGCACTGTAAGCCGCTCCGACTGGCGCGACGTTTCAAGGCGAAACCCGATCTCGGCCTCGTTGCGGCGGGCGCGGGTCGTATCGAGTTCCCCTTGCAGCTGTTGCAGCCTGCGATCATAGGCGGCCAGTTGACGCTCGACCTCTGGCGAAGTTTCCAGCGATGCCTCGATTTCAGCTTTGCGCCGGGTCAAAAGATCGCTTTGCGCGGTCAGCGTCGCAAGTTGTTCCTCGAATTCCTCCAGCATGCGCTGCGCCGTCGCCGGGCGTTCGTTGGCCATCGCCTGATCTGCGGCGCGACGGATCTGGATCTGCTCCCGCGCGATATCGAGCAGTGCCTCGTTCAATGAGGCGATTTCCGACTGACGGATCTCCAGCGCTCCTGGTTGGGCAACATCGTTTTCCGTCCGGTAGGAGGCGATCTCATCGTCCAGTTCCGCCAGTTCCTTTGCCAAGGCGGTTTCCTTTGCGGCAAAGAAGTTAAGGGTCTCGCGTGCCTGTTCGATACGGGAGTTAACGCTGAGTTCGATCGTACGGCGCCCGAATTCCGCGGCAACCGCCTGAGCCTCCTCCGGGCTGGGCATGCGCGCGGTGATGGTCAGAACCGCGATGGTGCCATCATCAGCGAAACCTTCGCGCACCGCAGCCACACCTGTAATCGAAACGTTTTCGCGCACCAAAGACACCAGTTCCGACGGCTTAAGGTCGGGCAGGTCGGCATAAAGACCCAAGGTATCGACAATCTCAAGAACTGTGCTGCGCGCCATCAGCCGCTGTTCGATCAACTGCATCCGCCGCGCGGTCGACCCTTCGACTGTTGATTTGGCCAGATCATCCGCAATTTTTGGCTGCGCCACCTGGATAACTTCGGAGCTTTCGTAGAAATGCTGTTGGCGAGCCGCCAGGAACAGCGACACCAAACTACCCAGTACGGCAATGACAAGGATCACCACCGCGCGGCGGCGCAGCATGTCCAGAAGATCCGGCAAGGAGTAGATAGGACCCATTCATCATCTCTTGGTTTGCCGCGGCCGCACCGCAAAGCAGATTAACGTGCACAGTTTGCTGAGCCATACACACCATGGCAAGCAGGCAAAACTTTGACCGGTTGGCGGAAGTTATGCGACAGGCCCGATGTCGGCGGTCGCGCGGCCCCGGTTCAGCACCACCCCCAACAAAGGCGCGTTACCGTTCAGGATCCGTTCACATGCCGCCAAGTGGGCCGCCGTAGTTTGCGTCCCGTCCGAAATCACCAGAACCCCGTCCACCTGCGGCAGGAAAGCCGCCGCATCGTCATACTCCAGCATCGGAGGGAGGTCGAAGATCACCGCTTCCGGATCGAGATCCTCAATCATGTGATCCAGCACCGCAGCGCTGCGGCTGTCATGCAGGATTTCAGCTGCGTTCAGGTCTGGCGTTGCATTCAGCCCAACCGCCAATGTCTCAAGAGGCCGTACCAACGCCTGCTCTGTCGGTTGGTCTCCAGACAAGAACCCAGCCATATCGCCAGCCACCGTAAGCTCCATCGCAGGACCCACGCCGGGGCTACGAAAGTTCAGATCCATCAAGATGGTCCGACTAGACGGTACCCGCGCCAGGCTAAGCGCAAGATTGACCGCACAGAATGTGGCCCCACAGCCCCCGGTGGGCGCAGTGACGGCAACCCGGTTCCAGCCGCGGGCCTTCAGGGTTTGCAACAGCCGCGTGCGCAGCAGATCAAATGCGCGCCCAGCCGGATCAGTCCGCACGGCTGAAGCCAGCGGCGCACCATCACGGCCCCCCCGGTCAGGATCAAAGGAGATTCTGGCCAACCGTTCCCATGGGCTTGGCAAGGTGGTGGGGAGGATTTCGGCAGTTTCGGACTGCAGGCCGGGCGATACATTCTCCAACCCTGCCTCATCCGGATTCGGGCGCACCTGTTGCTGCGCCTCGGGCTGAACCTGTGCGCGCCGCCGAAATTTCTTAAAACCCTGTTGCGTCATGCCTTGCTCATATTCTCATCACAGCTTTGCCACGAGGCCGCGGCCTTGCCAAATTCAGGATCATAACATCTTGCCCCTGCGAAAGAAGCCTGCAGCGCGCCTTGACCTGTCCATGGCAGCAAAGCAGCGCCCGCACCAGAAATGACACGTCCGGCGCGGACCCGCTTCGCGACTGCATTTTACCAAACAGGGATTAATATCCTGTACCTTTCAGAACCACGCCGACGGTACGCCAGATCAGACCAATATCACAGCCAAAGCTCAGCGCACGATAATATTCGGAATCAGCTGCGGCGCGGAAGGCGAAGGTACTTTCGTTGCGGGCCGATACCTGCCACAGCCCCGTCAGGCCGGGCTTGAGGTCAAAATAGTCGCGCGGATCGCCGTAGAGCTTCAGCTGCTCGGGCATCATCGGACGCGGACCGACAAGGCTCATCTCGCCGGTAATCACGTTCCACAGCTGTGGCAGCTCATCCAAGGAGGTGACGCGCAGGATACGGCCAACACGGGTGATGCGGGGATCGTTCTTCAGTTTCTGCGTAGCATCCCACTCCTGCCGCAAGGCCGGATCCCGCGCTAGGCATTCAGCCAGCCGAGCATCGGCATCCGGCACCATGGTGCGTAGCTTCAGGATACGGAAGCGTCGGCCATTCCGGCCCAGACGTTCCTGCGTATAAAATGGGCTGCCGCCTTCAAGCGCAAGCGCTAGCGCACAGACCAGCACCACCGGCAAGGTGACAGGCAACGACAGCAGGGTCAGCAGCAGATCAAGGGCCCGTTTTCCAGCGCTGCGATAAAACGACGGACGCGAGGCCCGGTAGTGCAGCGGCTGCGTCGTTTCATACTGTGACGGACCGATCCATTGCGCCACGTTGGCATTGGCGGCCTGCGCTGTCATCGCCTGTCGTAGAGGTTCATCCTTGAGCCGTTTCAAAACCAGGGTTCCCTGCCCAGCAGTATCGACTGAAGCAAATGACAGCATCCGAACTTTATTTTTGTGCAACAGGTCCGTCATCAAAATCCCCATTCCTCACCAAACCCCATAGGTCGGACACACCGCATCCTGCGGAGGCATTCAATTTGTACAGGTCCGGCATGGCAGCAGCCGGCAACACACGTCTGTAATCGAAGGGTCTGATAAGCCGCGCCCCCACGCGCCGTTCCTACACCCACTCCTCCGCACTTAAGGCGAAAGAAGTTCAAATTATCGACACATTCTTTTTAATATATTTTTATCCAAATTGTTGCGAGTAAATGAAAAAAGGTTAACCAGCCACATTTTCACCTAAGGAACGTCTGAACAACGTCTTCGGCTGCGCCGATGTTGCCGCTTGAGGGCAGTTTGGGGCGGTTGAGGCGTCATTTCCAGCGATTTTCGCCCCGTCTTGGCCGCCTGAGCGGCGGTTTGGCCGATT
>NZ_JBDOQR010000160.1:0-2826 GCF_039839315.1 Phaeobacter sp. CAU 1743
GGCCGCATTGGAAAAACACCGCGACCCACAAAATGATGCGCTGGTTGACCCGTTGGATCAAGCCGCATAACCATGAAATCCGCAGCGTCGCCCGAAACGCTTTTCAACATCGTTCGGGACATTCCCCGAAAAAAGGAGGGGAGTGCACCTCTTGCGCAGATACCCCCGCATCCAATAGCACTCCAGATTCTGGAACCAAAAAAGCCCTCAGGTCGTAAAGACCTGAGGGCTTTTTATGGCTCCGGCGGTAGGGATCGAACCTACGACCAATTGATTAACAGTCAACTGCTCTACCGCTGAGCTACGCCGGAATGTGAGGCGTGGTATAGAATCTCCGCTCTGCCGCGTCCAGAGAAAATTCTCTCCAAGCTGCAGTTTTTTTTAGCCCCTAGAGTCAGAGCGCGCTTTCTGCCTAACATATTGGTCTTAAGCCCTCTTTCGTCTCCGCGCCGACACCCCCTGTCACCTTGATAGGCCCCTGTGGAACTGACCTCTGTTCACGCGTCCTCGGCACCAAGGCGGCCCAAAAGCCCGACCGGATTGCCACCTTGTCCGGCTCAGCGCCGAAGCCAGCCCCCTCCCCTGTTGATGGTCAACAGCGCGGAGAGCCTGTGCCGCGGCGCGCCGACTTCAGGCGCACATATGGACGGACAGGAAGCTCTCGGCCTCGCACCAGATCTCATCGAGCAGTTCGGTCTGGGTGATGTCGCAGCCTTCTGCGTGTTCGATCTCCAGCATCAGCTCGCGGAACCGGGTCAGGCCCAGGACCGCTGCCGATCCCGCCAGGCGGTGTGCCTCCTGGCGCAGCTCTGTCGTCAGCTCCTCGGCCTCGGCCAAAGCTGCCTTCAGCCGCTCCACGTCCTCGCAATACGTCGCGAGGAAGCCGCGAGCGCGTTCCGGACCAAGCGCATCGAAGAACTGCACGATGTTTTCGTCCTGATTAACCTCCGGCAGCACCGGGGTTCGCCCTGCCCGGCGAGCGATCACATCGGCAAGTTCCTGTTTGCTGATCGGCTTGGTGATGACCTCGGCGAATCCCGCGTCCAGAATGCGGGCGTGATCTTCGGCGGCGGCATGCGCTGTAAGGGCTACGATGTCGGTACCTTCCGCCAGTTTCCGCGCGCGGATCCGGCGAATTGCCTCGATCCCGTCCACCTCTGGCATGCTGATATCCATCAGGATCAAATCGAAACTGCCCGCTTCGGCGCAGTTGACCGCCTCCAGCCCGCCTGCGGCCGTGGTCACCCGCTGCCCCTGCTGGATCAGCATCTTCTCCAAGAGCAGGCGATTGATGTCATTGTCTTCGACGATCAGGACGGCACTGGCCTCCTGTTCCTGATCCGATTGCGCCTCGGCCTTGACCATGGGCGCGCTGGCCACCGGCAGCGGCAGCGACATCGAGAACAGGCTGCCTTCGCCAAGTTCGCTTTCGCAGGTGATTTCACCATCCATCGCCTGCACGATGCGGCGGGTGATCGCCAAGCCAAGCCCGGTGCCCTCATTGCCGCGCCGATAGCTGGAATCGAGCATGGTGAACTCTTCAAAGATGCGCTGCAGATCCTCCTGCGGGATACCGGGGCCGGTATCGGCGACATGGAAGTCCACCACATCCGTCTCCGGCAGGCGCTGGATATCGACGGAAACGGCGCCTTCATTGGTGAATTTCACAGCATTTGCGATCAGGTTGAGAAGCGCTTGCTGAATGGCGCGGGGCCGCCCTGCCACCACCGAGGATGGGCCAAGGCTGCAATGCAGCGACAGATCGATTCCCCGGCTCTTTGCGGTGGCCTGCTGGCTTTCGATCAAACCTTCGGCCAGTTCCCTGAGGTCGAAGACACGAATCTTTTCCGGGTCCACCCCTGCTTCGAGCCGCGACAGCTGCAACACGTCGTTCACATGATGCAGCAGAAGCTCCCCCGACACTCGCATTGCCTGGAGATAGCGCATCTGTTCGCCCGAGGGATCGGTGTCTTCCAGAAGGTCGATCGCCCCCAGAACCCCAGTCAGAGGGGTGCGCATTTCGTGGCTCATGACGGTGAGCAGATTGGCCTTGGCACGTTCACCGGCAAGGACATCATCGCGGGCGGTGCGCAACTCTTCTTCGGCCTGCATCCGGTCCGAAATGTCACGCATGAAGCTGACAAAGACCATATCCTGCCCCGACTGGCTGAGCGAGACCGAGAGTTCGACCGGAAAAATTTCACCGGACTTGCGCACCCCTTCGAGCTGGACCCGGCCGGCGCCGATCACTTTGGTCTGGCCGGTATTGAGGAAAAGCGCCATGCCCCGGGCATGCGCTTCGCGCAGGTGCATCGGAATGATCAGCTCCTGCATCTTCTGCCCGATGACTTCGGCGCTGTTGTAGCCAAAAATCGTTTCGGCCGCGCCGTTGAACGCCTGGATACGGCCTTCGGTGTCGACCACCAGAATGGCGTCGAGAGAGGAGGAAATCATCGCCTCCATCTGCGCGGCGGCGCGGCTGCGCTCTTCGGCCAGCTGGCGCCCGCGCCGGTACATCTGCGCCAGCATTAGCGCGGTGATCGCAATGGCCGCGAATAACGCCAGAATGACCCAACCCAACTGGTAGAGGATATCGAACAGCTGTAGGCGCTTGGCCTCGGTTCCCTCGACCTGCATCACCACCCCGAACAGGGCAAGTTCACGCACCTTGTCGCCGTTCTGCTTCAGTTCCGAACGGACCTGAGAGTCTGATTCAAAACTTTTCGAGTGAATTCATTGTCTTGCGAGCATCCGCGTGACGCGGCGGATGTGTGCGATTGTGACCCAAGCTGCCGCGCTGGCGATGGATTTTTCCCAATCCTTCGA
>NZ_JBDOQR010000161.1:0-2762 GCF_039839315.1 Phaeobacter sp. CAU 1743
CTGGAAGTATAGGTATTCTTGGTCATGGCGTGATCTCCCTGGCGGTTGCCGCCGCCGGTTGGGTGGGTGGATGTTCACCCGGAGATTACGCCGCCTTCAAATTTCCACCAACTCCGAGACACGACCGGTAGCGGCGACGATGTCCTGCGAGGAGGAGCAGGTGCCGACTTGCTGACCGGAGACGGCGGGGACGATACGCTCGTGGGCTATAGTGGCGATGATGTGTATTGGGGGGGCGAAGGTGAAGATCATTTCCGGTTCAACACCGTCGGGGCCTCCTACACCGTCACGAATTCTTACTGGGGTTTTGTACAGTCGGCCGGTGCCTTTGGCGCAGACGGGGATGATACGGTCCGCGACTTCAGCGCAGAGGACATCCTGACAGTAGGCGGTCAGCGGTTTACTGCGGATAGCTTGCGAACCTATGCTGCATCAGGCGGGAACCGGGACGGGGCCTCGATCTGGGTTGAAAGCGGGCAGGGCGTCGGGGCTACGGATACGGTTATTCACTATGACCGCCAGGGGTCAGTTAACCCCGACACCGGGGAGTCAAATCATACCTACCTGTCCAGCGTGACACTCTCGAGCTTTTCCACAAGCGCGTCCTCCGGCGGTGGCACTCCTGGCTCCGACCTTGCTGGTTTGTCCGGGAATTTCAGAGGCTTTGAACTCACTGGAATGACGCCATTGACGGATGAAGATCCTGGAGGTCGCTTTGGTGATTTCAACGGTGACGGACGTTCGGATCTGCTTGTCAGGGGAAGTAGCCAATCTGCCTACGAATATCATGTGCTGTACGGTGCTGTATCACAGGCGGATCGTGTCAACGTGGCAGAGGCTGCCTCAGGAAGTACCGGGTTCACGGTGACGCTTGATACCGGAAACTGGCTGGATCTTGCCAACTTCATCGGTGTGCTGGAAGACGTTGATGATGATGGGCGTGCTGACTTCGTCATGGGCGTTTCCAACTTTGAAGGTATCGGCGCGACCTTCGTCTACACCGGCTCCTCCAATGTGACACTTGCAGATGGAACAGAGCCGAATACCAGCCTGATCGAAGGCGCCGGGGAATTTCTTGGAACACTGGGGATTAATGGGGCCGCGCTAGGTGACATAAATGGTGACGGCAACAGCGATGCTCTGGTCATGGACAGCTCGCGGGTGATTGATGATACCGATTTCAATCACCTGATTGGCTACGTCATCACGGATACTTCCCTATCCAGCGTGCACCCTATCGAAGGTGGGGAAGGGGGCTTTGTAATCGACTCTGCAGATGGATTGGCGACGGGCGCCAGTGTCAGCTCCGCCGGAGATACCAATGGGGACGGGCTGGATGACATGGTGATCGCCATGCGGCACGTCGCCGATAAGACGGAGAGCTTCTTTGTGGTGCAAGGCCGGAGCCAGGGTTCGCCAGTATTCCTTGAAGACGGGTTTTCCGACGATGGGTTCCAGATACGCTCGCATCTGCAATATGCCGATGACTTGGAATGGGCGGAAACTGGCGGTGCCCAACTGTCAGGTGGAGGCGACTTCAACAACGATGGTTTGGACGACATCCTGATTGGCCTGCCTTACGCAGATCGCGGCGATCGGGAAAACACAGGCGCAGCCTATGTTGTTTTTGGCAGTGCAAACCCTGCTGCCGTTGAACTGGATGACCTCGGCTCGCGCGGGGTCGAAATCATGGGGACACAGGAACTGTCTGCTATTGGCAGCTCCGTAACGTTCCTCGGAGATGTAAATGGCGACGGGCGCGACGACATTGCCATTACGGGCAGCGACGTGAACACTGGAGAGGCGCTTGGCGTTTACGTGATTTTCGGGACGGGTTCGACTGAGGCTATTCATCTGTCTGATATCGCCGCGGGGACCGGCGGTTTTGTCATTCGCCCGGCAGATGACACATCCACCAACTACGTGGACTCTACCGCTGCTGCAGCGGGTGACATGAACAACGACGGATATGATGACATTCTTGTTACCCTTTCAGATGTCCAGAACTACGTAATTTACGGCGATGATATGCTCTAAGTTGCGGTAGTTGGGCTTTGTTCCATGTTTGGGGCGGTGGACGCGTTTCGCCTTTCCCAGCTGGATTGTCCTAGGGACACTGTGACAGCTGTGCCGAGAGCGGCGTAGGAGCTGGGGACCCCAGGTTTCGGATTGTCGCGACTTGCCTGCACGTGCTGTGGCTGCCAAATCTGCCGCGGATAGGACAACGTTGGAGTGCAAGCCTGAATGCATGTCTTTCTGCTTACAGGCAGCGGAAGGGCGCTAAGGGGTTCTAAAAGGTCCAGAACGTGGAATATGAAGGGTGGTATTCGGGGGATCGCTTGGCGTCTTGTGCCGCTGGTGACTTCGGTAGACCACAAAAGGAGGCTTTTGATGAGTGAAGCGCGGATAGAGGTTTCGAGGTTGCCCGATGGCCAGGTCAGTGTTCGCAAAGGGTTCTGGAGCGACGTGTTCGCGGAGGAGCGCCGAGAGCCTTGGGCCGCATGGTATGAAAGCATGCACGCGCAGTATGGATATTCCGGTTATCTGGAAATGGCGCGTGCCTTGCGGGAGCTTGCTCCGGCGAACGCTTGATTTAGGTGAGTCGAACCTAGCAAACTAGGCGAAAACAGTTCCGCAGGGAATGTCCCGAACGATGTTGAAAAGCGTTTCGGGCGACGCTGCGGATTTCATGGTTATGCGGCTTGATCCAACGGGTCAACCAGCGCATCATTTTGTGGGTCGCGGTGTTTTTCCAATGCGGC
>NZ_JBDOQR010000162.1:0-2699 GCF_039839315.1 Phaeobacter sp. CAU 1743
GGCCCGATCCGCCCAGCTCCAGGCGTTTGCGCGACCGCAGACGCCGCTCGGCGCGAAAAACGCTTGTCCAGCGGGCAAAATCAGGCGATCTTGACGTCAGACGGCAGGCCACTTGGGGAATGTCGGTCTAGATATCGGATACCGAAGCAATCCAGTTAGGCGTGACCCCTTTCAATGTAAACGATACAATTTGATACATTTAAGTCGGCCAGAATCCATTGATTTACCTCAAGTTACTGTCTCATTTGAAAGGCAGCCGATGCTTGCTTCAATACATCGCGGGAAACTGAAAATTGGGGGTAACACGCCTGAACGAACTCGATACTAGGCCAAAAAACAGTTTCCGTAGGAACGCAAAGTGGCCGTTCCCCGAATGACACTTTTTCCTAAACCGTAAACGCAGAAGGAACATCGAGCATGACGAAGAAAATCAACCCAAGGAGCAATAGAAAAATGAAGTTTCTTTCACTAACCACCGCAATAGTCGTTGCCGCAACGACCGCCTTTGCGGGCGGCGATCATGACATGACGATGGGCACAGTAACCAAACTTGATCGCAAATCGAACGTACTGACTTTAAACCATGGGCCAATGGCAAATATCAAAATGCCAGCAATGGAAATGGGATATGCGGTTGCTGATCCGTCGATGATGAAAGGCCTCCGCAAGGGCAGCAAAGTTCATTTCGTGGTCGAGGTTGTCGATGGAAAATACATCGTAACCGAAATAATGAAGCAATAGGCTTCAAGTTGGTGTTCCAGGGTCAGAAGTCTCTCGCCCCACATGGGGTTCGGCTATGAACATGGCTCTGGAAACCGATGCGCTGACGATTTCCGGTCTTTTTGGTTGGACCCACCGTATCGCAGACTCAATTGGTTTTCAGGTTGTCGAAAATCCACCGCATTGGCTGCATATGGTGCTACACCTAGTATTGGTAATAGCGCCTCTTGCGACACTATTCGCATGTTTATTACTTTCGGTTCAGGTCGTCCGGCGTGCGGCACAAAATAAACTCTTCTCTAAACAAGACCGCGCTGAATATTTGCTTGTGCGACGTTTATTAGGGCTGCGCTGGCAAGAGCAAGTCGTAATAATCGTTCTTGGAATATTGGCACAGCCAGTTTTGTACGCGACCCTCGAACTGCCAAAGCGTATCGTGAACGGCGCTATTCAATCCAATAACTTTCCCGTCGATTTGCTCGGTTTTCAATACACACAGCTCGATTTGCTTATCTTGCTTTCGGTATTGTTCCTCATTGCTCTGCTGCTGAATGGAGTTATAAAATACTACATCAATATAAAAAAGGGAGAGATCGGGGAGCGAACGCTCTTGAAGCTTCGTTTTTTGCTATATCGGGCCTGGCGCGGTGCACCGGAACGGCAGCGCAAGGCAGAAGTCATTCCATTGTCGACAAATGAAATCGAACCCATCGGAGGGTTTGCTGGCGAGGTACTAGGCACACCTGTATTCCAAGGTGGAACCTTGGCCACTGTCTTGTTGTTCATGTTCATCCAAGATCCGATATTGGGTGCCGCTGCTTTGACACTTGTTCCCGTTCAACTGTTCGTCATACCTAGGTTACAGAAGTGGGTAAACGAACGGATGAGACGCCGCATCCGTGCAGTTCGCGCATTCGGGGACGTGCTCGGTGAGCAGACCGCAGATATACATGACCGGTACATCGTCAGCAGAACGCTCTCAGCAGCACGTGAACTTAGAACTACAAGGCTTGATTTGCAACGCGCCAAATATCTGCAAAAGGCAATCAGCAATTTCCTTATGTCACTGACCCCCTTTTTACTTTACTCGATTGGCGGATGGCTTGTTATTGAAGGTCGATTATCTCTTGGTGCTCTCGTAGCTGTAATCGCCGCATTCAAGGACTTTTCCGGGCCGTTTCGAGAACTGATTCTTTACTACCAAAACCTTTCTGACGTGAAGCTTCGGTCTAGGGAATTTGAGCAATTCCTGTTGGATTGCGGCAAACGGATCAAAGATCCAATACAATTGGAACGCTCAGTATCCCTGCCTAATTAGAATTGGAGAAGTAAATGAAACGCTTTGTTCGGCAAACTCTGATGGTAACATTTTTCTTTACTGCGACACTGCTTCGACCTTCGTTTGCAGACGGAGTAGAGTATTCGGTAGAAGGTCTACAAGGAATCGACATAAGCAAAATTTGTGTAAGTAGCGGTCTGCGGGGCGGCAGCGCTGACGTCGTTGTCGTATTTGAGAACACTTCTAATGAAATGGTGTTTCTAGATGGTATCGGCTCAGACGCATCGTCAAGCGGTGAGCTATTTTTCAAAGACCTTGCGGGCTCCGCCGTTACGAAAAGTGGTTTTGGTGTAGCGCGAGAAGAAGTACTTAACTTATCAAGCTCCCACATAGGAGCGCGCTTAACCGGACTCAAGGAAGATCTTGAACCTGGTGACCACCCACTAGTTTACTTGAACTTTAGAAACGGAACCCTCGAAACTGCAGCGCATGTGTTGCCCAAAGGTCAATGTCGGTGACCTGAGCCCCAAGTTTCCTCCACCACACGGAGAGTCCTTGGAGTTGGTTTGACGGTGACCTGCCCCCCGCTGGTCCCTCGCTCATGACGAGAGTCTGCGGGTTTGATTTTGGTAGTCGTCGGTTTCGGGTTTGGCAAGCGCGGCAGGCGCGGAGCCCTCAAATAGCTCAAGCGCCTGCCGCG
>NZ_JBDOQR010000163.1:0-2648 GCF_039839315.1 Phaeobacter sp. CAU 1743
CCCTCACGGGCATGCTGGCTGCGGGTGAGTTCGGTCCAGGCCATCGTGGTCTCCGTTCAGTGTCGTACCCGAACAGAAACACAACCTCCTGAACTCACTCAATTAGTTTCAAATCGGGCTCTGAGAACTCCATTGATGAGGTGTTAAGCAAAGGAAGGTCATTCCTGCACCTTTAGTCAAGTAAATTGTCGACAATCCTGCAATTCAGTCCTAGCGTGGATGAAAAATAAGGCCACGATCCGCGACATGGAAAAGCTTCCCGACACCGACGGCTTTGCCCCCCTCGACCGCGAAGGGCTGGTCGACCGCGTCGCCCGGCTACTGAGCCGGGCCATCGTCTCGGGGCGGCTTGCCCCCGGTGAGCGGCTGAGCGAATCGGTGGTTGCCAAGCAACTCGGCACTTCGCGTGCGCCGGTGCGCGAGGCCGCACGGCTGCTGGAGAACTCAGGGCTGGTCACCTACGCGCCGAACCGGGGCTTTTTTGTCCGGCGTCACAGCGCCGCCGAAATCGACAACCTCTACGAATTCCGCATCACCATCGAGATCGCCGCCGTCCGCCGCCTGATGCGCCAGGGGCTGGGCGCCACCGCCGCCGCGCTCTGCGCCCAGATCGAAGAGCTGCGCCGGGTGGCCGAGCCGGGCCATGACATGCTCACCCAGGTCGAGGCGGACATGCAGTTTCACCGGCTGATCTGCGAAGGCTCCGGCAATCCACTTTACCTGCGCAGCTTTGAGCGGATCGCGCTGGAGACCGAACTGACCATCGTGCTGATCGGAACGCTCTACGACGATGCGCAAAAGCTGGCCGAGACCCACGCCCCGCTCCTCGAAGCCTTGCAATCAGGCTGCGAGGAGGAGGCCGTGGATGCCATGTTCTACCACCTCGACGTCGCCCGCATGCTGGTGACGGACCAATTCCGCAAACTTGAAGAGAACACCCCCTAATGCAATGCTTCTACGCCCCCGAGACCGACCTGCATGACCCGATCTTCCGATTGACCAACGGCAAGATCCAGCGCAACGCCGAGCGTGCCGAACGGGCGCGGCTTCTGATGGCGGGGCTGGAGCAGATGGGCCTATCCACCGAAACACCGCCAGAGGCGCCCCGCAGTACGCTCGAAGCAGTACACACAGAGAAATTCCTCGCTTTCCTCGAAACCGCCTGGGAGGAATGGCAAAAACTGCCGGACTGCGGGCCGGAAGTCGTCCCCCAGGTCTTTCCGAAAAGCGAAGTCGCGACCTATCCCGAAAACATTGTCGCCCGCGCCGGATGGCATTTCGGGGATACCTCGGCGCCGATTGGAGAGCACAGCTGGGCCGCATCGCGCCGCGCCGCAGATTGTGCCGTAGCCGCCGCCGACGTGGTGCTGGGCGGGGCACCGTCGGCCTATGCGCTTTGCCGCCCCGCTGGACATCACACCAGCGCAGACATTGCCGCCGGGCATTGCCTGATGAATAATTCTGCGATCGCCGCCGCGCGGCTGCGCACGGGGCACGCGCGCGTCGCAACGCTCGACATCGACGTCCATCACGGCAACGGCACGCAGGAGATCTTCTACGACCGCGCTGACGTGATGACCTGTTCCGTGCATGCCGATCCTTCGGATTACTACCCGTTCAACGTCGGCCATGCCCATGAAGTCGGCCGTGGCAAAGGGCTGGGTTTCAACCTAAACATCCCTCTGCCCCGCACCACCACCGACGAGGCCTGGCTTGCGGCTATCGCCGCCTCGCTGGAGGCTATCGCGGCGTTCCAGCCTGGGGCGCTGATGGTGAGTCTCGGGCTCGACGCGCATGAGAACGACCCGCTGCTCGGCATGAAGGTCAGCTTCGACGGGTTCCGCCGCGCGGGCGAGATGATTGCCACCGCCGGCTACCCGACGGTGCTGGTGCAGGAAGGCGGTTACCTGTCGCCGGATCTCACCACGTCTCTGGCCAGCTTCCTTTCCGGCTTTCTCGGGCGCGAGGGATGAGCCGCTTTTTCAGTCAGAGGGTCTTTGCCTCGCCAATATGATCGAATTCTCGCATGACCCAGGATCATGCGAGCCCCTAAAGTCCGCCACAACGGGGCCCAGTGTCCCGCCCCCTTCCGTCAACAGGAGATACCGATGAACCAGCGTTCCAACTCGCTCCATGCATCTGACATGGCGCATTCCATGCACCCCTACACGAACATGCGCCTGCATGAGGAAAAGGGCCCGATGATCATCACCGGGGGCAACGGCGCCCGGGTGTATGACGACCAAGGCAAGGAATACATCGAGGCACTGGCCGGACTGTGGTCCGTCGCCGTTGGCTTCTCCGAGACGCGCCTGGCCGAGGCCGCCTACGAGCAGTTGAAGAAACTGCCCTACTACCACAGCTTTGCGCATAAGGCCCACGAGCCGTCGATCCGCCTTGCAGAGAAGCTGGTCGAGATGACTCCCGAGGGGTTGAACCGCGTGTTCTTCACCAACTCCGGCTCCGAGGCCAACGACACCGTGGTCAAGATGGTCTGGTTCCTCAACAACGGCCTCGGCCGCCCTGAGAGTCTGATTCAAAACTTTTCGAGTGAATTCATTGTCTTGCGAGCATCCGCGTGACGCGGCGGATGTGTGCGATTGTGACCCAAGCTGCCGCGCTGGCGATGGATTTTTCCCAATCCTTCG
>NZ_JBDOQR010000164.1:0-2603 GCF_039839315.1 Phaeobacter sp. CAU 1743
ACATGGCGCCATCGGCTATCGGCCGCCGCAAGAAGTGGAGGAAACTTTCTACGCAAGCATAAACGCTCTTGATCACGTCGCCTAAGTTTTGAACAAAAAACTCTCCGGCAAACCCGGGGCGGTTCATCGATGTTTTGGGCGAGGTGGCCGTTAGCCAGCTTCGTGAACAGATCGCGCAGATAGGCATAGGGCTCGACACTATTCATCTTGCACGTGCCAATCAGGCTGGCGAAGCGGGCCCAATTTCGTCCGCCTTCGTCGTGGCCGGCAAAAAGTGAATTGCGGCGGTTCATGGCCGGGCTGCGGATCGCGTTTTCGACCAGGTTCGAATCCATGTCGACCCGACCGTCGTCGAGGAACAGCCGGAAGCCGTCCTGGCGTTTCAGCATGTAGGCTATTGCCACACCGAGATCTGATTTGCGCGAGATGCGTTCGGCCTGTGCCTTCAGCCAATTGAAGAATTTGTCCACCAGCGGGAGCGACTTCTCCTGTCGGACCGTGTGGCGGTGATCCGGGGCGGCACCACGGATCTCATTTTCGATCTTGTAGAGCGCCGCGATGCGCAGGAGCGCCTCATCCACGATGGGCGATCCCTTCTTGGGCTTGGCCTTGATCAGCTTCCTGCGCCCGTGCGCCCAACAGAAGGCCAGCCGCAACGGGTCGCCGCCTGTGCGCTTGGGTGTCGCCAGATGGGAATAGCCGCCATAGGCATCGACCTGGATCGTGCCGTTGAAGCCCTTGAGGATCTCGGCAGCATAATCGCCTTTTCGACCGGGCCGGTAATGGAACACCACGCCTGGCGGGGCGCTCCCGCCCCAGCCGCGATCAGCGCACCGGTCCGGCCCATCCAGTCGGCCAAAACCGACCGATCAATCGGCACCCCATGCCGCGCCATGACCAAGGCTTGCCGGTTCAACGGCATATGTTCGGAATGTTTGGACACAGCGATTTGCGCAAGCAACGCTTCGGTCGGCCAGCTGCCTTCCAGCAGATGCGCGGGGGCCTTGGCTTGCACCACGCCCGTGCGCCCTTTGGGGCAGGCATACCGGGGACGGATCGTGACGATCACCTGATAGCGCGCGGGGATGTAATCCAACCGCTCGGTCCGGTCTTCGCCAATCCGCACCATGTCGCCGCAGCCACAGGGGCAGGCAATGCTGTCAGGTTCGACCACGCGTTCCACGCGCGGCAGGCTTTTCGGCAGTGCTCGTGCCTTGCGGGGTTTGCGCGGCGCTTTCTGTTCCGGATCTGTCGCGCTGGTGGCGATCTTCTCCTCGACGGCGGCAATCTGTGCCCGCGTCTCGGCGATGGCGGTTTCCAGGTCCTCCAGCGCCAGCTCCAACTGTGCCGGGTCCAGCTTCTCCGACTTCGGCCCGAACTTCGTGCGCCGGTAGTCTCGAACCTGACCTTCCAGCTTCTCGATCAACGCCTTCAGGTCTGTGATGAAGGCCTCCTTCGCGGCCACCACCGCCTGCTCGTGCTGGCGAGCCGCGCGCTCGACAGAAAGCTCGGACTGCATCGCCTTAAAGGCTCTCACCACCGCGGGTGGGAGGTCCGGGAACAGGCTAAGATCGAAGGGGTGCGACATGCGCTTTTCTATCCGATCCGCGGCAGAAAGCCCAATAAAACAATGCCACATCCTATGGGCTGAGTCATCCTGCCGCAGCCGGTGGGCGCACCCTGTGCGCCATCACACGACGCCAGTCCAGACCCTCAAAAAGGGCCTCGAATTGGGCGCGGGATACCCGCATCACCCCATCCTGAACCCGTGGCCAAGCGAAGCTGCTCTGTTCGAGCACCTTGTAGGTAAGCACCATTCCGGTGCCGTCCCACACAAGGATCTTCATCCTGTCGCCGCGCTTCGATCGGAACACCACCGTCACCCCAGAATGCGGATCCAGCTTCAGCTCCGTCTGCACGATCAGCGCCAAGGCCTGGTGCCCGCAGCGAAAGTCCACCGGCTTTGTCGCGATCAGGATCGGCAACCGTTGTCCCGCGACAATCATCCCACACTCCGCAGCGCATGCACCAAGGCCGATGCCCGCTCCACCGCAACATCACCAGGGATGCGCAGCAGAACGTCGGCCCCGACCTCGATCGTCATCACCCCGATGCCAGCATGTCCGGCCTCCGCCATGGAAGATGCCGGCTGACCCATCGGCTCAGGCAGAATGGACAATGGCACGAAGGCGGGCGCCGTCGCCTCCGACCTTGGCGATCCGTTCAACGCGTCCATCAATTCACTCGGCAGAGCCAACCGGCCCTGACGCGCATGGCGACGCCAATCTGACAAATGATGGGGTAGAATGTCATAGCGCGCTGCCACATCGACAACCCGGACACCGGGTTGAAGGCTCTCTGCCACAATCCGAGCCTTCAATTCATCAGGCCAACGCCGCTTGCCCCGCCGCCGAGGTTCAACAACCTCGCAACGCCCCACAAATCCGCCTCCACCATCCGCCATGCGAAACCTCCATCTGAACCGCCCCGGGTTTGCCGGAGAGTTTTTTGTTCAAAACTTAGGCGACGTGATCAAGAGCGTTTATGCTTGCGTAGAAAGTTTCCTCCACTTCTTGCGGCGGCCGATAGCCGATGGCGCCATG
>NZ_JBDOQR010000165.1:0-2577 GCF_039839315.1 Phaeobacter sp. CAU 1743
TGGAAGTATAGGTATTCTTGGTCATGGCGTGATCTCCCTGGCGGTTGCTGCCGCCGGTTGGGTGGGTGGATGTTCACCCGGAGATTACGCCGCCTTCAAATTTCCACCAACTCCGAGACACGACCCGTAGCGCAGGCGACCAAGAAAGCTGGCGAGTTCCTCCTCAAAAACGGCCTCGATGGTCGCGCGGACGTTCATCCGGAGCCGCTCCTCGATCGGATCGAACCCGGCCTCATGGGCCAGTAGCGGAAAACTGGAAGTATAGGTATTCTTGGTCATGGCGTGATCTCCCTGGCGGTTGCCGCCGCCGGTTGGGTGGGTGGATGTTCACCCGGAGATTACGCCGCCTTCAAATTTCCACCAACTCCGAGACACGACCTAGCCTTGGCAAGAGCCTTACTGCTCTCCAGCGTGGTCGCGGAGCCGCACAGCAACTCCGAAGGTTTTTTTCCCAGCGCATCTTCCAAGGCGTAACCATTGAGTTCGGTAAAGGCTGGGTTAACCCAAACAACCCGACCTAGGGCATCCATTAGGATAATACTGTCACGCACGTGCTCGGCGATGAGCCGTGATAGCACATCTGACCTAACCTCTTGACTTGTTGCCATCGCACACACCCCAAGTACCAAATAACTGCTGAAGCAGTGTGTTGCACCTGCAACGCAACACTCCGCCCGGCTCAGTCCCAACGCATAGGGCCAGAGCGGTCAGATATCGTTTTCCCAGAGGTGAGTTTAGCCAGGGAGGATTAAGAAATTCTGTCTGAGAACCTGCGAGTTAAAGGGCACATGTCAGCCCGAAGCGGCCCCGGGGCCCTTGGCGCGAGTTTACGATAGCTGACCTTCGCCACCTGGGTAGCAAAGGGGCAAGATGCGGACGAAGCAGACAGTAAGATCATCCGCAGCAACTGTCGCCCGTCTGAATGGGTGGGCAGGGCACAGTCGCGTAGGAGCAAAACACGCAGCAGTCACCCTCTTTGGGCTTCAATACTGACTTGCACGATCTGCATTCGTAGAACCATTGGCACGAGTCCGTTGGCATCATTTCGGTTTCGGTATGTCCGCAACGCGGGCAAGTGATTACGCTTTTCAATATGATGGTTTGATCTGTCATGGGTCACATCTGCATTATCAGGAGGTCGTTGATACGGGTCTCATTGAACACGATTACCCATGCGATTGCAGTGACCAAGGTCGTTCCACCGAGCCACCATTTCAGTCTTGCCAGTGAGCCGCGACGACGTGAAACAAACCAAGACGCCACGACCAGAGCCGTCGACATTGCAAGCACATAGTAACTTGCTGCGGCGATCTTGCCAAAAACTGCTAACCAGCCTCCGCCCAGACCGAGCAACATCATCGTCATTGGTAGGACACAGCAAGATGCGACGCCGAGAGCGCCGAATGATGCTAAGTAGCTAGCGCCGATGTAGTTCTTCATTCTGACATCCTTCTTCGCGCGGGAACGCGTCATTTCATGTTGACTGAAAGTGTTCTAATTCCTGTAGTTGCTACAGGAGCAAGAAAGGCGAAGTCACATGTTTGCGATTGGAGAGGCGTCTCGGCAAAGCGGCGTCGGAATTGAGGCTATTCGCTTCTATGAGCGTGAGGGCATTATCCCTAGGCCCGAACGTGCAGCGAACAATCGAAGGCAATATTCAAAGGCTGACGTGGGACGGCTGATATTCCTGAAAAAATGCCGTGATCTGGGGTTCCCGCTGGCAGACGCGAAGGCGCTGCTCGACCTCTCAGAAGAGCATGGAGCCGACTGTGGCACCGCCTCGCAAATTGCAGCGTCACACAAGCAGAGCATCCGCAAAAAAATCTCCGACCTGAAACGTCTGGAACGCGCATTGGATGAGGTCACCGCCAACTGTTCGAACGGTAACTGGCACTGTCCGATGTTGCTTTCGCTGCGAGAGCATTGAAGCGCACAAAGGGCTCGAAGCCTGAATTTGCCGCGCAAGGCACGAAGGTCCGCTGTCCGGAATACGTACCAGACTTTGCAAAGTACACAATCTGCGCTTCGCTGACGTCTGCACTGATCTCAGCATCGCCCCGGTCAGTTGAGCGGACCCGAAGGTCCGCTCTTGGGAAGCCTCTCGCGCCTGCAGCAGAGCCTGCGCTGCGCCCTGCTGGAAGGTCGTGTTTCGGCTGAGAGCGGTCTGCAGTTCTTTAGGCTGTGCAGCTCCAGTCATCTGGATTGGCTTGGTGCGGGTAGCGGATAGTGCGCGATATGGGGCTGGCGCCAGAGTTGTCATGCGTTCCCAGTCAAGGGCGAGCCTGTGTGAGATGGTGGCTTAGGCAGGCGGAAAGCTTTTGAGGATGCTTGATGGTGCCTAAACCTTGATCTGAGATGCAAATTACCGCAACCATGCGTTACCGCGCGTGTTTTTGTGAGCGCCCATTCGAAACCAATAGAACAGGCAGATTGTGTTATGCGGCTTCGCCTTCTAGGGTCTGTGGACATTCAGGATTCCCAAGCTGGCTGAAATCTGATTCAAGCTTCCAAAATGGAGGTTTGAATGAACGAAGAGCGGTTTGTGTTGACAGATGAGGTCTGGGTCCGCCTTGCGCC
>NZ_JBDOQR010000166.1:0-2558 GCF_039839315.1 Phaeobacter sp. CAU 1743
TCGAAGGATTGGGAAAAATCCATCGCCAGCGCGGCAGCTTGGGTCACAATCGCACACATCCGCCGCGTCACGCGGATGCTCGCAAGACAATGAATTCACTCGAAAAGTTTTGAATCAGACTCTTAGGCCGGGCCACGAGTGATTGCAGGCGTAGCTCTGCGTTTATCCCTTGCTCTTATCGGCAAAGCCTGTATATCGGGGCTTCCTTCCGCACGACATTCGATCCGCGCAGACTCTCGTGACAGGGCCGCGGAAGGCTACATCGCCCCGTCTATGAAATGCGCCTAGACACAAACAGGAGTTCGCATGCCCCTCTATGAGCATGTAATGATTGCGCGTCAGGACCTGTCCAACTCGCAAGCTGAAGGCCTCATCGAACACTTCGGTGCTGTTCTGTCCGACAACGGCGGTAAGCTGGTCGACCAGGAGTACTGGGGCGTCAAGACGATGGCCTACAAGATCAACAAGAACCGTAAAGGCCACTATGCCTTCCTGAAGACCGACGCACCGTCTGCGGCGATCCAGGAAATGGAACGCCTTATGCGCCTGCATGACGACGTCATGCGTGTTCTGACCATCAAGGTCGACGAACACGACGAAGGCCCCTCGGTCCAGATGCAGAAGCGTGACGACCGTGAAGGTCGCCGTGAACGCCGCTGATCAACGCTTGAGAAAAGGACGCTAAACCATGGCAGCCAAACCGTTTTTCCGCCGCCGCAAAGTGTGCCCCTTCTCGGGCGACAATGCGCCGAAGATCGATTACAAAGACACCCGTCTTCTGCAGCGCTACATCTCTGAGCGCGGCAAAATCGTTCCCTCCCGTATCACCGCCGTTTCGGCGAAGAAGCAGCGTGAACTGGCCCGCGCCATCAAGCGCGCCCGCTTCCTCGCCCTGCTGCCCTACGCCGTGAAGTAAGGAGACCTGACATGCAAGTTATCCTTCTTGAACGTGTGGCCAAGCTGGGTCAGATGGGCGACGTCGTAGACGTCAAACCCGGTTACGCCCGTAACTACCTGCTGCCGCAGAGCAAGGCCAAAGTTGCTTCCGAAGCCAACATCGCCTCTTTTGAAGCCCAGAAAGCGCAGCTGGAAGCGCGCAACCTGGAGACCAAGAAAGAAGCCGAAGCCCTGGGCGAAAAGTTCGACGGACAGCAGTTCATCGTGATTCGCTCCGCTTCCGATGGCGGCAACCTCTACGGCTCGGTCACCCCGCGTGACGCAGCTGACGTTGCCACCGAGGAAGGCTTCTCGGTCGACCGCAAGCAGGTCATCATCCGCGAGCCGATCAAGACCCTTGGTCTGCACGTGGCCGAAGTGCACCTGCACCCGGAAGTCATGGTCACCATCAAGCTGAACGTGGCCCGCTCGCCGGAAGAAGCCGAACTGCAAGCCTCGGGCAAATCGATCCAGGAGCTGGCTGCCGAAGAGGAAGCCGCTGCTGAATTCGAAATCTCCGAGCTGTTCGACGACATCGGTTCCGCCGCGTCCGACGATGAGGACGAAGGCGAAGCCGCTCCGGCCGCGACCGGCGACGAAGAGACCAACGCCTGATCCCAACGGATCACAGCGAGAGAACACGAAGGCCGCGCCCCATATGGGCGCGGCCTTTTCCTTTGCCAGACAGTACACTGGCCATGATGGACCTTCCTGCCTACAGTGAATGGGTAAGAGATGCATTTGGACAAAGGAGAAACCCGATGATGCTGAGAACCATCGCGATTGCAGGGCTATGCGCCGCGACCCTTTCCGGATGCGACACGCCATCGGTTGACGCGCCCTTGTCGCTGGCCGGAACTCCGGGCCCGAACTATCAAACGGATCTGGCACAATGTCAGGCCTCGGCCCGTCAGATCGGACAAGGCCACATCGGAACAAGCGCCGCACTTGGAGGTGCAGGCGGTGCCTTGGTGGGGGCGACCGAAAACAGCGACAAGGCGCTTGTTGGCGCGATTGCAGGCGCCATGGCTGGTGCCGCCGTAGGCGACATCCAGGTTAAACAGGCCCAGCGTGACTACGTGATCCGCTGCATGCAGAACCGCGGCCATCCGGTGACCGGCTGATCGCGGATTTCCGCCACATGGACTGATGAGGGCGGCGGGAACCAGCTGGGTCCCGCCCCCGGCAAGCACGCCTGCTGCGCTGCGCGGGGGCCTTGCACGCCCTTTCAGTTCTCGGGCGGCGTCTGCTCTGGCGGGTTCGGCTTTGATTCAGCCGGTACTTCAGCCAATGATGCGAAACTCATTTGCGCTGTTATTATGGACCGCTCAGCTTATTGGGACCGCGGAAAGTGGGAAACGGCCGCGGCCCCTTTTTACTGCTCGTTTACGGGCACCGCTACAGGCGAAAGCAGGGCACCCTTCCTGAGGTATTATTTTTGCCTCAATGCGCATGGGTATTTTGGCGTTTCCAGCGAAAATTAACAAAGCCTTATAAATTAGGGTCTGTGGACATTCAGGATTCCCAAGCTGGCTGAAATCTGATTCAAGCTTCCAAAATGGAGGTTTGAATGAACGAAGAGCGGTTTGTGTTGACAGATGAGGTCTGGGTCCGCCTTGCGC
>NZ_JBDOQR010000167.1:0-2456 GCF_039839315.1 Phaeobacter sp. CAU 1743
TGGAAGTATAGGTATTCTTGGTCATGGCGTGATCTCCCTGGCGGTTGCCGCCGCCGGTTGGGTGGGTGGATGTTCACCCGGAGATTACGCCGCCTTCAAATTTCCACCAACTCCGAGACACGACCGATGGCGCGCAGCAGCCCCAGTTTCACGAAGTCTCCAACGTCACCAGCGTACCGGTCCTGCATCCGTGGTCCTGTCCCAAGGTTGATCCGCCTCTCAGCATAGGCTCTCCCGCCACCCCGGGCCAGACGCAGAACGATTGATGAGTTAACGATACAACCGCTCCCCAACTATCAACGGCGGGGCCGTTCCACGAGGACTGTTTCTGGAATAGTTTGATCGGGTCTGAACTGGGTTGGAGGAGGACCTGAAGGGCCCGGTTTCACAGAGGATGCGAAAAACTGAAATGGGTAAATTTCTCTTATATTTCCGTGTGTTGACTCTATTCGCCAAGACCAGTTAGGTCCGCCGGGTCCGTCAGTATGAGTCTTTCGGTACCCAGTGAATTGAACATCAGCGCCAGATAGGAGGCCTGCAGAACGGGACTACCACGACAGAAAAATGGGCGCGCCAATGGCGCGCCCGGGAAGTCGGGGGCCTGATCGCCCCAGTTCTCTTGTCAAAATAGAGACCACCAACGGTCCAGACAAGCGCGATCATCAGGCTCTCACGACGAAAACACCAGAGAATCCGGAAAGGGGAACTTTCCGGACAGGAGAGAGTCATGCCTGTTTTCCTCGAAGAGGAATTCACACGAAGACCCACCGGCAAGCAGCCGGCGCTGAAGATCCCCGAGATTCACGGGGTTCTGCCCTATTCCGGTCACCGGAACCCACTGACGCGCAGCACTGTCGCGCGCCGGGTGTCCACCACCTTTGCGACGCGCGCCACGAACGGGATCCCGAAGGTCTATCACTTCGAAGCCCTGACCGAATGGGCGACCGCCCTCGACATCCTGCTCGATCCGACCGTTTACGGCATCGAGGTCCAACTCCCACCGATCTTTTATCCGTGGCCCGGCCGGAAGAAGCCGCGCGAGCATCACTTCGACATGCGTGTTACCTTCGAGGACGGGTTCCGGCGCGCTGTTTTCGTCCGGAACGGCCATAGCCTGACAAAGCCGAAAACCAAGGCCGAGATCGAGGCCATCTTCAACGCGATCCCCAAAGACTTCGCGGACGACGCGATCGTGGTCAACGGTGACCAGTATACCAGACAGTACCGCGATAACCTGTTCCGGGCCTATGACGCCTGCCAGCGGACGGATCCAGAGGCAGACGAACTGGTCAAGGAGGCTGCCCTAACGACGAACTACTGGTTACTGAAAGATCTGATCCAGAACTCGGGCCTTCCTTCGCCACGCGCGTTCGAGGCCGCCCTTCGCTTGATCGGTCGCGGCCACCTCGCCGCTGACTGGTATTCGGTCATCAGCATCCACTCCCGCGTTCGGCTACCCGAATGAGTTATGTCCCCATCTACCGTGTCCTTAAAGGATCGCGCCTCGTTCTTGATGGGTGCGACTGGCTGGTCACGGGCGTTGGGGAAAACGCCTATGCCGTCGAGGGGGTGGACGACGGCGAATGCCGGTCATTCTCCTTTCAGCGCGTTGATCAGGCGATCAAGGATCGGGACTGCGAGGTCATCGAACCGAAAGACATTGAAAACCGCGACGCTCTCCTTCGGTTCACCGGTGGCCTTGAGGTCTTCGAGCAGCTCACCGAAGAACAACAGCGTGACATCCGGTACCGGCTCGCCCTTGTTCTGGCGATCGATGCGCTGGAAGCCGAAGGGAAAAAGGTCACCCAGCGGAGCATAAATACCGGAGGTTCACTTCGCGATGATCTTCTGGAGAAGGCCTCAGAAATCCACGGGGCACACGACTTTTCCGCAACTCCTAGGGGAGGGCGGGTCACGCTTACATTCCACGTGCCTGAGGGGAGGACCCTCAGGAAATATCACTCCACTTATCACGAGTTCGGTGGCAACCCCGTGGTCCTAATGGAACGGGAACATATGAAGGGGAACCGCAGTCAGCGCCTCAGTCCCCTCCAAGAAATTTTTATAGAGCATGTCCTAGCTCTCAGATCGGATCCGCGCCAGGTCAAATTGAAACCCCTTCTGAAGCTGGCCCGAGACAGTTTCCATGTCCCCCCGAAAGAAATCGCGGCGGGTTTCAAGTTCCCGTCGATCACAACCTTTCGGGTCAGGATCAAGGCGATTTCGAAATTTGTTGAAGAGGGCGGCAGAAACGGATGGCAGTACGCGCGGAACAGGCTCGGCGCTAGTACGGCCGATATTCGCGCTCTCTATTACGGCGAAGATGTTCAGGTCGTGTCTCGGAGTTGGTGGAAATTTGAAGGCGGCGTAATCTCCGGGTGAACATCCACCCACCCAACCGGCGGCAGCAACCGCCAGGGAGATCACGCCATGACCAAGAATACCTATACTTCCAG
>NZ_JBDOQR010000168.1:0-2405 GCF_039839315.1 Phaeobacter sp. CAU 1743
CTCACGGGCATGCTGGCTGCGGGTGAGTTCGGTCCAGGCCATCGTGGTCTCCGTTCAGTGTCGTACCCGAACAGAAACACAACCTCCTGAACTCACTCAATTAGTTTCAAATCGGGCTCTAAGGCCGACATGGCCTATGGAAAGCTTGGTCATGTTCAGGGCGAAAAGGTGCAGGGCGTTCACTTTTGTTGACGTACTCAGGTTTCGATACCATACTTTTTGCAATGTAGACAGGCGTTTTAGGCAGAGGTTAGCGTTTGGCAAATGACGACAGGAGCACTTATGAACAATGTGGTAGTTCCCCCCGATCCAGAAGATTATTCTCGGGAAAACGCCCATTTCCCGGGCGTCTTGAAAGACGTCGATGGAGAACCTGACGAATACGCCTATGCGTCTAACTCTATCCTGTCCCTTGGTCAGAATTTTGACCCCTCGAATATTACCAAGACTAAGCTCCCGGCGATCACCTTTCTGCCATACTATCGGGAGAACACCTCTACGAGCGCGCAGCTAGACGCCTATTTCGTGCGCAATCGGCGCGAACTGGAGCTTACAATCGGTATCTCTGGTCACGCCGAGGCGCGAGCGCTTGGTGGATCCGGGCGGACCGATTACTCTTTCGACAATACGACCAAATTCACCCGCGATAGCGTGACCGTGATGGTTCACGCCAGCGCGATTTACGGCAGACGTACGTTTGACCCCAACAAGGCCCCGGCTCTGAACGATGACGCTGCCGCCTTGTTGCAGGAAAGCCAACAAGCATTCGCAAAGCGTTACGGCTCGCGCTACATAGGGCAGGAGCTTTATGGTGCAATGCTGGCGGTGGCGATCACCGTCGATGGTCTCGATTTCTCAACCAAGACTGATTTCATGTCGCAATCTTTCGGGAAGGGAAGTTGGGGCAGCCTTGGCGGCGAGGCGAAGGCGAAGTTCACGGCGATGCTAAGAATTGCCAGCAAGCAGGCACGCGTTTCGGTCACCGCACGTTCCGTGGGCGGCACGGGCATTGCGGGGCTCGGGCAGGTGCTTTCAGGTGACATTGCCTCTTCGGAGAACCCGCTCGACGCGGTTCTGAACCGATGTCGGGACACCCTTCAAACGTTCACCAAGGACAACGCCGCGCCCATTCGTTACAAGGCAGCGTCCATGCAGGACTTTAACTGGAATCCAGATGCCTTTCCAGGTTGGCCGGATGCGAAAGAGGAAGCGATTCAGAAACTGGCCGACGATTTCCATTCCTGTGAAAAGGATCTCGACGTCGTCCAACAGTATGAAAGTGGTGTCGGGATTTACCCTCGCCTCATGCCGAACCAGATAGAATGGGCAATCCCGGGGGCTGATACGGCGGCCGAGGCACGTGCGATCATTGAACGCTATAGAACCGCGCTGCTCGAAAGGCATGCGGAGTGTCTCAGCGGCAATGAAGACAGTCAGTGCTCTCTACCGGACGGGCGATATGCGGAATGGAACTCGGAGAAGCAATTTCTGCATGAGGACTTTGCACATCGCGCTCGGCCACCAGTTGTCCAGCTCGAAGTGATCGCATGGAAAGACAACGAGCCCCTAGCCTACCTCGACGGCGTGCAGTCCTCCGCCGTGTTAAAAAGTGCTCCCTCTGCGCGGCTTAACGCGGTGCGGGCTTTCGCGCCGGAAGCGGACCATTATTCTGTCAACTTTTCCTACGGCGGCGCCCATCTCGTGTCCTACACTTGGGTAACCCGCTGGAGCGACGGTACCGTACAGGAGAAGCCGGGACGCGGCACGCTGGGATGGTACACGGTTCCGTTCGACGGCAGCAATGTGGATTCTTCCGACTTTGAGCGTAAGACACTCGCCTGGCTCGGCAGTCATCATGGCAACTGGACGGTCCACCAAAGCCTGAAGTTTGTCGATCGCGCCAGCCGTACGTTCGATGTGCAGTTCCTCGAGGCGGCGTTCACCGCAAACGGTTCCGGCATCACCGACGGCACGGTTGAATTCCTTGCCACAAACGCGCAGGTTTCCTGGCGATTCTGAGCCAGTCGAAATGAAAAGGCCGCCCGGGTTGGCGGACGGCCTCGATAGCCCCCAAGGGGCAGGAATGCTTACGCGTTCAGAGCGGATTTCGCCTGGTCGATGATGGTGCCGAAGGCTTCGGGCTCGTGCACGGCGAGGTCGGCCACTCCTCAACTTGGCAATAATGAGCACACATTGGTTGAAAACGTGTTGGCGGTTGAGACCACCATTTTTGACCGCGGCGCCCGAAAGCGGTCTTTGCGACATCTTCGGTGATTGGCCCCCAACTTCGACACTTCGCGATGGATTTGAGCCCGGTTTGGCAATGCGGACTTCAATGAAATAAGGGCTTTCCGTGTGTGGAGGGTCAGATTTTGGCGAGAATCCTGTTGTGGCACGTTATGGCG
>NZ_JBDOQR010000169.1:0-2393 GCF_039839315.1 Phaeobacter sp. CAU 1743
GGCCAAACCGCCGCTCAGGCGGCCAATACGGGGCGAAAATCGCTGGAAATGACGCCTCAACCGCCCCAAACTGCCCTCAAGCGGCAACATCGGCGCAGCCGAAGACGTTGTTCAGACGTTCCTCAAGATCACCATTGCCGCACCGCGGCTTCCCCATACCGGACCTTCACTCATACCTGGTCGCAACCAACTTTTTCGATTGAATTTGGCTTGTAATTTCTATCTCCTCCCACCCGGAGGTATCATTTGCTCAAGCGTTTTTTCTCCGACGGGTTTCAAGCAGTTATGGAGCACGGTGGCGCCACCGCGTCGGTGACACCAATTGCTGCTTTTGATGACCTACTTACCGCCTCAGTTGGCTTCGATCTCGAAATCATCGATGACGCCAAGGGGCTGGTGCGCCTTCGTGATGCCGCCGCATTTCCTGCCAACGCTAAGCCAGAGGAGGCCGCCAACAAGCGCGGACTGTCTGCCACGAAAATCGAGGCCGAACTGCGTAGTCATCGCTTTGCGATCGGCCACAATGCAGCGATCCACGATCTCCCTGAGCTCGAAGCGCTGACAGGGAGAGAGGTGGTCGCAGGATTTCGGACCAGTTGCTAAGAGGTCATTCGATGACCTTCAGCTCGTCGATACGATCTGGCTCAGCCCTCTCGCCTTTCCCACCCTCAAGTCGCATGCGCTGAACAAGCCCTACCTTGCCAAGACAGGCCTGGCAGATCCCGTTCAGGACACCTTGGAGACCATCGCCCTCCTTCGCTCCGAGGTCTTGGCTTTCGAGACGATGGATCGCGAGTGGATCAAGGTCCTGCGGTGGCTGTGTGGGCTCGGCGCAAGTCACAATGGTTACGCGGCCTTCTTCGATGCTACACCTATCACTCTTTTGCCTTGCAGGTGCTCGGCCAGTCCTTCGCAGAGCTCTCGGATGAGGCGGTCGGCGAGGAAGTCGGACTCACCGACACCGAGGCTGACAGCGGGCGCAAGGCCAGCGCCTTCGACCGCATCCTGTCGCGCGCCAGCGCGCGGCTAATCCAGCAACGCGATGACGGTGGCAATCTCTCGGACCTCATCCTGCGGCGCTTCCGCTGGGTCTTCGTCGACGAGTTCCAGGACGTGACCGAGGACTCCTTCGCGTTGATCAAGGAGATCTCCCAGCAGAGTCAGAAGAAGGCTGCGAGCGAGGCGCGCAGCGCAGCCGACCTCGTCGATGTCCGCTTTATTGCGGTCGGAGACGATGACCAGAACATCTATGACTTCGGTGGTGCCAGTGGGCGGCATATCCGCGCCTTCGACCAGCTATTCAACACGCCCAAGAAGATGCCTGAGCTGACATGGAACTACCGCTCGAGCGGAGCCATCCTGCGCTGTGCGGCGGAAATCATCTCCCATTGCTCCGATCGCCTGAAGACCCGGGAGATCGAAATCGATCCAAACCGAACCCATGATCCATTGCAGGGTCGCTATCACCGACCGCGCGATCCCGATCTTGGTCGGGTAACGATCCTTGAGAATGCCGATCGAACCATCGAAAGCCACGCGGCCCTCGCGACAGCCGAGCTGCTCCGCCTGCGCGCAGCGGTAGGCAAGGAAAAATGGCGCTGGACATCAACCGCCGTGTTGGTGCGCCAGCGCGCGCATATACACGTGGTCGAGCGCGCACTGGTGGGTGCTGGGATCGAGGTGTCACGTGATCTCCAAGGGCTCGTGCCCATGGCGCGCGTTAAAGAAGCTGTCCGGGTCAGGGAGTGGCTCGAGAAGAAGGAGAGCAGCGCATGCACCAAGGCCGATGCCCGCTCCACCGCAACATCACCATGGATGCGCAGCAGAACGTCGGCCCCGACCTCGATCGTCATCACCCCGATGCCACCATGTCCGGCCTCAGCCATGGAAGATGCCGGCTGACCCATCGGCTCAGGCAGAATGGACAATGGCACGAAGGCGGGCGCCGTCGCTTCCGACCTTGGCGATCCGTTCAACGCGTCCATCAATTCACTCGGCAGAGCCAACCGGCCCTGACGCGCATGGCGACGCCAATCTGACAAATGATGGGGGAGAATGTCATAGCGCGCTGCCACATCGACAACCCGGACACCGGGTTGAAGGCTCTCTGCCACAATCCGAGCCTTCAATTCATCAGGCCAACGCCGCTTGCCCCGCCGCCGAGGTTCAACAACCTCGCACCGCCCCACAAATCCGTCTCCACCATCCGCCATGCGAAACCTCCATCTGCTGACGCAGACCTTCTCGCAGGACGGCCAACTCTCAGGGAACGTCTGAACAACGTCTTCGGCTGCGCCGATGTTGCCGCTTGAGGGCAGTTTGGGGCGGTTGAGGCGTCATTTCCAGCGATTTTCGCCCCGTATTGGCCGCCTGAGCGGCGGTTTGGCCGATTT